>JAADCU010000070.1 GCA_013154355.1 Thermoproteota archaeon
ATGAATAAAATGAATAAAATGAATAAAATGAATAAAATGAATAAAATGAATAAAATGAATAAAATGAATAAAATGAATAAAATGAATAAAAGCTGAAGATTGTAAATTAGATTAAATAACGTATACGTTAAGTATACTTAAGACCTTATACTTTACAGAGACGAGTTAAGAAAAACCGTTTATATACCTTACCACTATAATTATATTAGTGATGAACGCACCCTTAAATGAGAGATGATTAGACCGCCAGCGTCTGACTCGTAACGTTTTTATTCATATGTGAGAACTACTAGGTCTAGGATCCTACATCATGACTAATCACTGCATTATTGTAGAGAACGTTCGGAAAACGTACATCGTACGTGAAGGTATTCGAAAAAAGAGAACTGTTGAAGCATTGAGAGGTGTCAGCTTTAAAGTACGCTGTGGAACTATTCATGCTCTATTAGGACCTAACGGTGCTGGCAAGACTACGCTAGTCAAGATAATGTCTACAATACTTCTACCTGATGATGGTCGTGTCCAGGTTCTCGGGTACGATGTTGTTAAGGAACCTGAGAACGTTAGAAGAGTTGTTGGGGTAGTCTTAGATATATCTAAAGGATTCTACTACACGTTATCAGGGTTTGAGAACCTAGTATTCTATGGACTTCTTAAAGGACTAAGCAAGAAAGATGCTGAGAGACGTGCAAAAGAGGTTCTAGAGCTCGTAGGACTAGAGGAGTCAGCATACAGAAGACCATACCATACCTATAGCCTAGGTATGCGTGCCAGGATCGCCATAGCTAAGGCACTCATGACAGATCCTGAAGTGCTCATACTTGATGAACCAACTCTTGGCCTAGATGTCGAGAGTGCTAGAGCTGTGAGAGATCTACTAGTCAAGTTATCTAGAAGTGGAAAGACAATACTAGTGACAGGTCATAACATGTATGAGATAGAGATGATTTCTAACCATGTAACAATAATACATAAAGGAACAGTGGTTGCTGATGGGCATCCAGAGGAGCTAAAGCTCAAGCTTGGCCTACCGATAAAGATAGTGCTAAGACTGAGAGAGATTCCAGAAGGAGTTGAAGAACATGTTAGATCAGAGATCCCAGTAGTGAACATATGTAGAGAAGAAGATAAGCTCATAATATATGCTAAAGGAAGAAGAGAAGAAGTAGTTCAAGCTCTCCTAGAAATATTGAGACGTTATGAACTTCCTATAATTGATGTACAGATTGTTGAACCTACTCTAGAAGATGCATATATAGCCGCTCTCAGAGGTGCTGAAGAATGAGTATAGTTAGTGTCATCAGAGCGGTAATATATAGAGAAATTAGATTTCTGAAAAACATGATACCTGAGTACATATCACTATCCTTCTTATCAACATTTTTCGCATTATCTATAATTGGCATAGCATTAAGCGTATCAGGATATAATGGACTTATATCAAAGTTCTCACAGATATTTAACATAAGCGGAAAGATAAGCTTTACAGACATCATAGCAGCAGTAATAGCATTCTCAGGAATACTATCATTAACTACGGACTGTGTAGGCTCAGTATCACAGGTGATAATATATGAAGCAAATGTAGTAGATGTGCTTCACATAATAGCTCAGAGCACGTACCTGTACTTCTACTACATGGCCTTTGGCCTAATCTATGGAATAATCTCTGGAATCATATCAACCCTGTACGTACTCATACTTCTACTGATGACTCTCGGAGTCTACGGAGCCTACGTGTATCTGATACTGATACCCATATATGTTATCACTGGAATATCTCTATCATACTATACCATAGTGATAACGTTACCGCTGACTTACATAGTCAAGATGAGAAGATACTGGACAATATCTCAAGTCTTAGTACCTATCCTCATAGCTGGTGCGGGCGTTTTCATACCTGTAAATCTAGTACCATTATTCATGAGAGTAATATCGTATACATCTCCTCTGCCTGAAGTATGTATGGTTCTTCAAGATATATTTCTCAAAGTATCTCATTCACCTATAATGTTCATAATGTTGATGCTGATCTTCATGATCTATGTAGGAATATCAACATATATTTCTTATAAGACAGAGAAGATAATTAGAAGAGGTCTATGAGATACCTAAATAAGATATTAGCATTGATTAGAGTTGGAATAAGACTCTCAAGATTTTTCATAACATCTTACATATCTATAATATTGAACAGCGTATTCTGGGGAGTAGTAGTCTTTGGTTCAGCACTAGTTTTTGCTAAAGCTCCATTACAGATAGTATACCTCTATCTTCCAGGATTATTCGTGTTTGGAATGGCTTCTGGAGGAACATGGGCTGCAACAGACTACTTCAGATTCTACTATCATCAAGGTCTTACAGACATGTTTCTCGAGTGTGGTGTTGGAATACTTGAGTACTCATTAATGACCGTTCTAGTGGATGGTCTATTGATATCTTCTCTAACGTTCATGTTTATGCTCTTTATAGCATCAGTATATGCTAACGTACCAATGGTAGAGGTGTTACCAAGGTTCTATCTTCCTCTGATAGTTGGAATCTTGTCTTCAATACCTATATTTATATTCTCTTGCTGTGTTATAGGTCTTCTTCTGGTGATCACTCCAATAGAGGTAGCCTGGATAAACATGTTACAGTTCATATTTCTTCTAGGAACAATAATACCTCCACAGATTCTTGGTACGTTCTCACTATTTCTACCGTGGACTATACCTGCAGAGCTTGTGAGAGCTGCATATGGTACTAACATGATACCTATACCTAGCCTATATATGATAGATCTCATAGATGTTGTACTGATAATCATTGTATCGGTAATCATAGCAAGAATATGTGATAAACAGGTAAGAAAGAAGGGTATAACAATAAGAAAAGGCTAATCTTATACATGGTGTAGATTGTGTCTCAGGGCTATGATCCACTAGAGCTTGGAAAGATGATATATCCTAAGGTCTGTAAGATAGAGAACAACATAGAGTATCGAAAATACTATAGATTTCGTGGAGGAAGATGGTATGGCGGAATAGCTACAGGAGATGTAGTAGGATGTAACATGAGATGTAGATTTTGCTGGTCATGGACACGTGGATCCTATAGAACCGATATAGGAAGATTCTACAGTCCTAGAGAGGCACTATCTAAGATATTGTCAATAGCAGTAGATAGAAGATATAGATACATCAGGTTAAGTGGTGCTGAACCAACATTGTCTAAGAATCATCTTCTAGATATGTTGAGAACTCTAGAGAACATGAATCTGAAGATAAAATTCATATTAGAGACGAATGGCATAGAGATAGGAGTAGATGATAATTTTGCAAAAGAATTATCAAAATTTACAAAACTTATAGTCAGAGTATCTATAAAAGGAACAAGTCCTGAGACGTTTCATAAGATAACTGGTGCAAGACCGGATTACTTCTACGTACAGTTGAGAGCTCTCGAGAAGTTGATAGAGTACGGTATGAGACCTGGGGAGCAAGTATATCCAGCGGTAATGTTAAGTTTCTCTCCAAAAGAAGAAATTGAAAACTTTCTAGAAATGCTCAGAAAAATACATCCTGCACTAGCAGAAAGTATAGATCCCGAATATGTGATACTTTATCCACATGTTGTAAAACTTCTTAAGAAATATAATCTTAAACCATTAGTTGCATATACTCCTGACAATATTCCAAGCTTCATGATATGAGTATAGAGATCAACGTAGAAAAATACTCACTAAAATATACATTATATCCAAGTTTTACATTAACACTTTTCAATAATTTAAAAGAAAATAAATATGTAAAAATATGTGGATATAATACAGGTCTAATAATTGAACAGATAGAAAATAAGTTAATTATAGAGAACGTGATAGATAGTAACTATATATATGACATAACTGGTCTATGGTATGAACCTAGAGAACATCTATCTGATGTAGATAGGAGGTTTCTAGATATTATTGAGAAGATAGTTGATAAGGTATCGTTTATAAGACTCTCAGTATCTAGACAAGACTATATATTCATATTTATTTCAACATTCTTATCTAGAAATACAGATTTTTATACAAATGTTATAAGATGGGTGAAGAAGATATGTGAGTTGTCAGAAAACAATGTTCATAAGATAACTCCAGACTTAGTTAAAAAGATTGGTAATAGTTATCAGCTTCAGCAGCTAGCTGAAGTAATAGACCAGGTACTATCTATAAGATTAGAAGATGATTTTTGGATAGTTAGACGGAGCCTACTAAAGATCCCCTATGCTGGTCCTAAAGTTGTAGATGCCTTTCTAATATTTACGAAATCTACAACAAGCATTGCACCATCGGACATACATTATGAGAGATTTATAAAAAGATTTAAAATATTTCGAAACTTTAGAAAGCCTATCAAAAACTACTGTATAAGATACAGATGCTATAACTGTCCAATCTCTAATAGATGTCTTACAGGTCTATCATATAACCACTTTGGTCGACTTAGCTCCTGGATACAGACAGTGAGCTATGTGATTGATAGAGAGTTTTGTAGTAGAAAGCTATGTAATAGATGTCCTCTATCTGATCTATGTTTCAGAGCAGCCCCTCTATCTTCATCACTCTGATAGAGTACCCAGACCTCATCATTCACCTCTCTAATATGCTAACATGTGTATGTATATCTTATCGTCAGCATCTATATAAAATATATGAAACCTGCCTCTACTCGTAGCTACGGCTGTATAGAATATAGGTTTTGAAAGTAGTTTACTAAGCTTTAAAAGATCCTCTACATCTAGCACTCTTACAACCTCTTTACCAGATACCTTTGGTCTCTCACTTGTCTTAATTATGATATCTCTATGCCTTTCTAAGATACTTTTCACAGGATCAGACGATGTTAATCTACTATCCTTAAAATAGAAGTATACCATCAATACCATAGAGACTAGAGGCACAATAAGCATAGAAGTGAGAATAGTTACTAGACGATTTTTCGTAAAATATCCAAATGGTGTACTAATAATATTTGGTACAAACTTCTGAACACGCTCATATAGTATTATCTTTGAATTACAGTCCTCAAATGATACTATATCATAGATATAGTTTATATCTATCATACATTCTCTCCTAAAAAAGTCTTCTACAAAACCGTTCTTAGACATGTGGCTTACGGCTATGTTAAATAATATATCTATACCATACTTATCAGAGTAGACATTGGTCTCCTCACTAATCCTATATGCTAACCTCTGTATCTTACTAAAATTCAGTACTAGAACACTATTACATGGGCCTTGAAATAAGATTTTTCTCCATCCATATGTTCTCTCCTCAACTAGTACCACGTTCATAGAACAGTTTAGTCTTATCTCTTCAATATTTGTACTATTTGTGAAATATTTGATATAGGGCTTCACTATTATACTTCTAAGAATCTTAATATACGTGAATGCTGGATTATCAAGTATAGTCGATCTATACAACGTATTGTTCTTCAACAGTACTTCGTAATTTGTACCCACAAGTATGTAACCAGTGGGAATCTTCTCGTTCTCTATTCTATACGCTGGAATAGATAGAACATGTACTAGATAGGACAATAAGAGAACTACGCATAATGCTGATAAAGCTACGCCAATCATTATAACCTTCTTATCAATATTATTACCAATCTTGTAGCTAGTAACCTGATATCTTAAGACATTATTATAGTTCTTACGCGAAGATAATGCATAAGCTATTGCAACAGGTGAAAATACTATCAAGCTTGCAATTGTCACGACCAAAGCTAACACAATTGGAGATCTGTGAGCTTCTTCAATCAATGTTCCTATCAGAGGTATCCTCATCACTACCTTACCAATAATCTCTCTCTTACATACAATCCATGGATCAGGTGCTGGAGCATTATCGCCCTTAGTTATGAAACATCCTGGACTTACAACTCTAATTATTCTATGAATTATTATGACACCTTTAGGAGATACATAAGCAACTATATCACCAACATGGTACATGCTCGATGGCTTTGTAAGAACTAGATCTCCAGGATATATTGTAGGGATCATTGATGATGTAAGTACGACAAAGTATCCAGTATCTCCTCCTAGTTGTATAGGTCTATAACTGATGAACCATGCTAAGATTATTGCAGCGAGTATGAGTACGTATAGTAGTAGAAATATTCTAAACCGAGACATATATGGAAAGAGGTTTTAAATAGAGTTTCTATCATGGAGACAGGACTTACGAGGACTGAGGTGGCAGGCTTGGCATTAGGTACACCGTTATCGATACACTATTCTGTACTGGTATGTCTGCCCACTCTATTCTGTTCCTAACATACTCTGTAAAAGCGTACTTGAGCACTCCTACAGGATTTCCATGATATACCATTCTCGCATGTACATAGAGAGCGGAGTATGGATCTCTCGCTAGAAGTCTCATGTTGTCTACGTCGTAGAAGAATACTTGCTGATTTTCTTCAGCAACCTTGCACTGATAATATATCACTTTACCTCTCTCCGTTACCTTGACGCACACGAGAAATCCGTGATACTGATTCAGGAAGTTCTGTAATTGCTGTTGATCGAATATTATTAGCAAGTATTTGTGTACTCCTCCTAGCATTAGGTAGAAGTCTTTTACTCCTAGGTTCATGTTTCTACCTTCTTGTACTGTTATGCTTATTGGCTTCATTGATGCATACTTCTCCGTTGGCACGTATGTCTTTGTGTCAGGTGTCTGTGGTTTGTCTGCTATTGCTGGTCTTATGGAGTATGCGAGTATTGCTACTAGTATCATCAGTGTTGCTATTGTTGCTGCAATCGC
>JAADCU010000002.1 GCA_013154355.1 Thermoproteota archaeon
GGAGGGAAGACTATAGCACAACTTTTAAAATCTCTAAAAACAAGACAGTGACAATGTTCAACCTAGACGAGATTATAAGAGCAGTAGAGGAAGCAAAAAAGAGAGCAAAAAAGAGAAGATTCATACAGAGCGTAGACATAATAGTCAAGCTTAGAGACGTAGACCCAAAGAAGAGACCAGACGATAGAATAAACGTCACCATACCACTACCTCACCCACTACCAAACAAGGTACCTAAGATATGCGTCATAGCTTCAGGAGCAGCGGTACTAGCAGCAAAAGAAGCAAAAGCAGATACAATACTCACTAAGGAGGATCTTGAGAAGCTTGCTGGAAACAAGAAGGCCATAAAGAAGCTAGCTCAGGAACATGACTTCTTCGTGGCAACGCCAGACATGATGGTGCTGGTAGGTAGAATAATGGGTCCAATACTTGGACCAAGAGGAAAAATGCCTGAAGTAGTTCCACCAAACGTGGACATGAGATCAGTAATAGAGAGACTTAGAAGAAGCACTAGAGTAAGAGTAAAGGACCAGCCACAGTTCATGACTAGGGTAGGAAGCGAGATAATGGATAGCAAGGAGATAGCTGAAAACATAGTGACAGTACTTGAAGAAGTAATGAGAAGAAAGTACCCGAGAGAGAAGATAGAGTGGACAAAGGTCAAGCTAACGATGGGACCACCAGTAGACATGAACCCGTTCAGAGAGTAGCTTAGACTACGCGAGAAGTGACGTACCTACATAGGTGACGATACTCACATTTTCTACATCTAGACCTGGAGTCTAGAGGTATGTAGACTCCACGAGTACCCAACCAGTATCCTAGAGCCCAGTCAAGATATCTGAAAGCTGCACTATCACTATCATACACATGGATAGAGTACTTCTCACCTCTAACAGTGACCTCAGAACCACCATACTTCTCTATGAGGGATAGTGCCCTATTTAGGAGCCTCCTACGTATATTATCTGTTAGCTCAACATCTCTAGATACTTTAACTATCACAACATTCATCTTATCAGCAAGATCGTTGACTCTCAACATGTATGAGTATAGTTGAGCTTGAACATACTCACACGTGAATACCTTACCAATCCACCTACGAGTAGTCTTAAGTTCTACTAGAGCTATAGGTTTTCCATCGTCAAATATCACTGCATCAGGAACACCTAGCACGGGAACATTCTTATACACTACTGCTAGTGGAAAGGTAGCTACTACTCTTCTAAACGTGAGTATCCTATCGATAAGCTCGTCAGTGCTTAGTCTCTCTCCTTTAAACATCTCTTCATGAATAAGTGTTCCAAGTCTCATCTCCTCGGTCTCTACCTTACCTTCCTTATACATTAGCTCAAGCTTATGCTCGCAGTAGAATTGTTGAGCTATCTCTGACACTATTAGGTACCTTCTATCAAACTTAAGTCCTCGAGCACATACTCTACCTAGAACTATGTCAAGAACAAGCTCAGAAATCTTCTTAATACTATCAATCATTTATATACCTATAAGCAGTCCCCTAAATTAGCCTATTGCACAACATCACTTACATAGACTAGTGAAAGTATGAGAGACCTATGAATGACTTAATGCGATCTCTCGTTATCGATAGAGTGAAATTTTTAACAAGGTTAACTATTGAAACCTTAGCATATGGTCAGGAAGAGCGTCATTGCAGGAGTCATAATTGCTGTGATAGTAATAATAATTGCAGGAGTAGCATCATACTTATACCTATCTCACAGAAAGACCACAACAACGATCAGAAAGACTACTAGACCTGTAACACATGTCACAGCTAGACCACCAACATGTAAAGTATCTTGGCCTACTGTCTCTGTAGAGTATGCTACACTGTTCAAGATAATTAATACTGGAAAGTACTATCTCATAGTTAAAGATGCTGCCAATCACACGTTCATACTTGTTCCAAGAGGATGTCCAGCACCTAGAAATGTTTCGGGAACAGTAGTATATGTTCCTATTAGAAGAGGAGTATACTTCTCTACAACAGAGGTAGCATTACTGTATAGGATAGCTCAAGCTCTTCATAAGATGAGTCTTCTCAGAACAGTTGTCGGAGTGACCTGGAAAGGAGTATGGTGGATACCCTACATGCAGGAGCTACTTAACAATGGTACAACAAAGTATATAGGATCATCCTGGCATCCTGACATAGAGGAGATACTTGCACTTAACCCAGACCTAGTCATAATGTACACAGGATTCTCAACAATGGTGCAGATAATGAACAAGCTTGAGAAAGCTGGATTAAAAGTATTCGTAGACAACGAGTGGCTAGAGAAGAGCTACATAGCAAGATTTGAATGGATAAAAGCTATAGGAGCACTATATGGTCCACAAGGTCTCAGAGCAGCCGAAGAAGTATTCAACAACGCTGTGAAGACTGTAGAAGAGGTCTATGATATGTGTAAGGGTCTACAAAAAGTGAGGTATGCCTGGTTCGTGATGTACTGGGGCAAGTTCTACGTTCCTGGAGCAGAGAGCTACGTAGCAAAGGCACTAGCTAAGATGGGTGGAGAGTACCTGTTCCAGTCCGCAACACTTAGAAGAACAGGATCTGCAACAGTATCTAGAGAGTACGTTGATGCTCAAGTAGCTAAAGCACAGCTCATAGTAATATCAGGATTTCCACCATATACGACATCGTTAAACCCATACGTGAAGGCATTACCAGACATGGTTAAGGCACCAGCATTAAAGACGTTCAGAGTATTTGAGTATCATCCATCATACTGGCAGCTAGGCTACGCATACACAGGAAAAGTGATACTACAGATAGCATCTCTACTACATCCAGAGAAGTTTAGAGGAGTCTACAGGACCTTCTTCATACCACTCTACTTCACGGACAAGACCATGAGTATAGGTGGAGTAGAAATAATCTGGAGAGGATACTACGAGATAATTAGAGACCTATATGGAGACAAGATACTGATAATACCGTGGGGACTGACGAGACAGTTAAAATACTTCAATCCAAAGGTCTTTCCAGCACTAGCAACACTAGAGAAAGATCTTAAGACCGTTAACGCCATAGTTCAGACACCAGTACATAGAGTAGTAGTATACTACACATGTACGAAATATGTAGATGATCTAGGCTTCTCAAGTAGCATAATTAGAGTGATCAGAGGAACAGTAAATGTAGGAGAAATAGAGAGCCTGCATCCTGACGTAGTGATCCTAGACAGCTCACATGCTTCAAAGAGCATAGTTGAGACTCTTCTATCACATAAGATACCTGTGATAGTGCTAGACTGCTCCAACATCAAGAGCGGCTTCATAATATCACTGCTCTACAACTATCCTGACCTAGGATACATGCTCTTCCTCAAGTAACATGAGGAGTAGACATATAATCCTCTTCTCAATACTATTAATCTCTCTCATACCGACCTTCCTCATATGTACGTGCATAGGTCCTGAATATATTCCTCCACTCAAGGTCCTGAAGATACTGTACAGCGGCCTCGTAGGTAATAATCATAGTTCTACAGTATACTACGATATTATCTGGAGGATCAGGGTTCCAAGAGTAATAGCAAGCTTCATAGCTGGTGCAGCATTAAGCATATCAGGACTATTACTACAGATATTGTTTAGAAATCCAATAGTTGGACCATGGGTGCTTGGAGTAGAGTCTGGGTCTGTTCTTGCAGTAGGACTACTCATACTTGCTGGAGCACTCGTAGTTCCTGGAGGAGTTACAAGTCCCTGGGCTCTATTTGCAGCATCACTCATAGGGGCTCTAGCAGTAATGTTCATAGTTCTCATACTTGCTGGAGTAGTAAGAAGCATAGTTACTCTTCTCTTAATAGGTGTGACTATTGGTTACCTATGTAGTGCAATGTTAAGCATATTGGAGGCGCTAGCTACAAAAATACAGTTACAGGCCTTCATCATGTGGTCTCTAGGCTCTCTAGGTGCAGTAACTTGGAGCCAGATAAAAGTGATGGCTCTAGTATTTGTTCCATGCCTAGTTCTAAGTATGATATGTGGAAAAGGATTAAATGCGTATATTCTTGGTGAAGAACATGCAAAAACTCTTGGAGTAAACGTGAGAGTAGTAAGGATAATGGTGATACTTGTATCAAGCATACTTACTGCAGTGATAACAGCTTTCGCAGGACCTATAGCATTCATAGGACTAGCTGTTCCTCATATAGCTAGACTACTATATAGAACAGCTGATTCTAGAATACTTGTACCAGCTTCAGCAATAATTGGTGCTGTAGTAACTGCTTATTGTGATCTAGCTTCAAGAATGATGTTGGCGCCTGTAGAGCTTCCAATAAGTACTACTACTTCACTATTTGGTGCTCCAATACTCATAATGTTGTTGACAAGGAGGAGAGCATGAAGTTGAAAGTTTTCTCCATAGATGTAGCGTATGGAAGAAAGATAGTTCTAAAGAACATAGATCTAGAGTTTGAGGAAGGTACTCTAACAGGAATAGTTGGACCAAATGGTAGTGGAAAATCAACACTTCTGAAGACTATAGCAGCACTTATAAGACCGATAAGAGGTACAGTGTACATAGACTTCAAAGACATATATAAGATGAGCAGGAAGGAGCTAGCTAGAAAGCTATCCATAGTCCTAACTGAGAGACCTGAGGCCGAGCTCATGACTGTTAGAGACCTAGTAGCTCTCGGTAGACATCCATACACTGGAATCTTTGGTAGGCTCTCTGAGAGAGATGAAAAGATTGTTGAAGAATGTTTAAAACTGGTCAATGCACTACATCTAAAAGATAGGTACTTCACAGAGCTCTCAGATGGTGAAAGACAGAAGGTTCTCATAGCTAGAGCACTAGCACAGGAGCCTGAAGTACTCATACTAGATGAACCAACAACATTTCTAGACATAAAACATAGAATGGAGATAATGTCCATTCTGAGAGATATAGCACGTAGAAAGAACATGATAATAATAGCATCACTACACGAGCTAGACATAGCTGCAAGATTCTGCGACCAGATAGTCATAATGAGAGATGGAAGAATAGTTGCTAGAGGACCTCCAGAAGAGGTACTCAACGAGGACACTCTGAGATACGTGTACTCACTAGACAATGTTGGAGTATGGGGTAGAGGACCAATGCTCGAGATAAAGATCAGACCTGATCCTAGACTGCTCATAGTAGCAGGTGGAGGAACAGGGATACCAATATATAGGACACTAGCTAGATTAGGTATAGGATTCTACACAGGTGTTCTCTACAGCTTCGATATAGATCACATAACTGCATCAACAATGAATGCGGGAGTAATAACATACGATCCTGAAAACATTGATAAGTGCCTAGAAGCTGCACTATCAATCCTAGATAGAGCAATCATAGTAGTGGACTCTGGCTTTCCTAGAGATGGAACATATAGGCATAATTTGAAGATTATTGAACAAGCCAGAGAGATGAGAAAACAGGTAATCAACATCCATAATAGACCTCTAAGAGATCTAGTAGAGATCATCAAGGATAAACTACTAAACAGAGCACAGTAAACGTATATTACACGTAGACCTAGTGAAGAAGAATAAAGTAGTCATAGTAGGTGCTGGACCAGCAAGTCTCTCAGCAGCTAAGATACTATCAAGACATGTGGAAGTACTACTCATAGGCAGACAGTATAGACCAGAAAAACCCTGCGGAGGAGGACTAACACAGAGATGTATTAGAATGCTTAGAAAAGTCTTCCCAGACTACGTACACCTCATAGAGAGCGAGATCAGGAACGTTCTAACAATATATAGAAGAGGCACATACGTGCTCTCCAGCAATGAACCACTAATGTACACTGTCAAGAGAGAAGTCTTCGATAAAGAATTTCTAAAAAACATAGTAGATACATGTGGAGTAGAATATATTCCAGAAAACGTGACAAAAGTAGAGAAGAAGAATAGAAAGTATGAGATAACTACAGACAGAGGAACAAGAGTAGAGACCGAGATAATCATAGCTGGTGATGGAGTAACATCAAGAGTTAGAAAATGTATAGAGAACATAAGATACAGAAACCTACCACTAGCATTAAGAACATACTGTAGTACACGCAGCATGGGGCAGATAGACATTGCAGTACTAGACTTCTCAAAAAACATAGAATACGGATACTACTGGATATTTCCACTAAGAAACACCCTGAACATAGGAGTCGGATCATTCAGACCATGTAGAGAACTGAAGAATAATCTTGAAAAATACGTAAGAACACTAGGACTAGAGAGAACACATAGCATAGACGGTCATAACTTACCAGAAAAAATTAGAACACTCATATCAGAAGACGGAAAAATACTATACATTGGAGATGCAGCAGGACTAATAGACTACACACTTGGAGAAGGAATAACATACGCAGTCACATCAGGAATAATGGCAGCAATAGCATATCTAAAGAATAGAAAGAACCCAGGAACAATATACGTAGAACTAATGAAAGACATAGTGAACGATCTAAAACTAACAAGAAAAATAGCAATACACGTACCCTACAGAATAGACAGAATACTAGACATGGTAATAAGAAGAACAATAACAACAGGAAAATACTCAATAAAAATACTCAGAGGACAAGAAACATATCACAAAGCAATCAAGAAACTACTAGACCCAAGAAAAACAATAGAAACACTACTCAAACCTTGAAAACATCAACAACTGATCAATAAGCTCAACATGAGCAAGAAGAACCCTCCTACAACAATACCTCCTCACACCAAGATCATCAAGAACCTTACCAGGATCC
>JAADCU010000100.1 GCA_013154355.1 Thermoproteota archaeon
TTCCAAGACATCTTGATTAATTACTCACCTCTGCGAGTTTATAAGTAGCTATTCTACATTTATTGTGGAATAGCTGCTTATTAATCCCCTCCAAGACTAGTACTACCAATGACAGATAGAGTTCAGTCAATCCTTGACTGGGTAGCGACAGTTCCACTAGAGGAATTGAGAAAGCATCCACTACACCCACAGAACAGACCTGAGAAGATGTGGAGATATTATCCAGCAAAGGCCTGGCTTCCACCCATATGTCAGAAGAACTATGGTAAGTGGAAGAAGAGAAGAATCATCGATCCAGGAATAGTAGAGGTCACCTCAGAGACAGGCGATAAACTTTACCTAGTTAAGATCATCATACCCGTCAGAATAAGCACTAAGAGCATGTACGAGCTTCTCGACCTAGCAGACAAGTATGGTATTGGATGGATAGAGGCATCAAAGATGGGTAACCTAATAATAATGTGCGATAATGAGGAGAACGCTAGAGCACTAGCTAAGGAGCTCAGAGAGAGAGGATACCTAGTAGGAGGATGGGGCAACAGACTATGGAACATCAAGATATGTTCAACATACATTACCTGTACGACAGCAGTCCTAGACGCAGTGACAATAGAGAAGGCTCTAGGAGACGTACTCTACGAGTACACTCAGAAGGAGCTACCAGCAAAGCTCACGATAAAGGTGTCAGCATGTCCAAACGCATGTGGAGGAGGATTCGATGCAGCTGACATAGGAATCGTAGGCTATCCAGCAAGCATACCAATGATGGAGGGATGGAGAATAAGAGTACTATGTCCACCAAGATCACTACTAGAGGCATGTCCAGTAGGAGACATAAAGATGATCAAGGATGAGAAGGGTAGACCAATAGCAGCAGAGATAAGAGGACAAGTATGTATGGCATGTGGAAGATGCCACGACTTCTGTGACGCAATAGCATATGATCCAGCAGAGGTAGGAGTCATGGTCCTAGTAGGTGGTAAGTGTGCAAACACTGGAGTAGGACCAGGAATGGCAAAGGTCTTCGTACCATTCATACCAGCAGAACCACCAAGATGGCCAACACTGGTAGCAGTGATAAAGAAGATAGTTGATGTATGGGTAGCAAATGCGAAGAAGGGAGAGAGACTGAGAGACTTCATAGAGAGAATAGGATGGGACAAGTTCTACGAGCTGACAGGAATACCAAAGCCAGAGGACTACATAAAGCCACTAGACAAGGCGCCAGGATGGACAAGGTATGGATGGCAGCCACTATATCTGAGAAGAGCAGACGAGAACAAGAGATACATAGGAACAAGAATATCGAACGACATGATGGCTATAAGTGCAGCAATATTCGAAGACATCATAAAGTAACACGCGATCTAGTCTATTCCACATATATCAATATTCTTCTCTCTAAACTTCTTAATCCTATACTTTATCTCCTCTATCGTGTTATTACATAGGTCCATTATATCAATATCGTTTCTACCATTATACAATAATATTACTGCCTTTGACTTACTACCAGCAATAATTGATAACATTCTCAGCGTGAATATTACGAAGAAGTCATTAAAAGACTTTATTATAAGTTTTTCACACATCTTAACGATCTCTGACTTAACATTCAGTATTCTCGATATTATGTCAGATAGAGGTCTCACACCTATTGTATCAGCTAACAGATAGTACATTAATGGTGTAAATATGTATCTAGCAGTACTTCTAAAATCATCTATGTTGTCTATCTGTGATAGAGATATGCACATCTTCTTTAAACTTCGAGCAAATACTATGAGATATGAGCATAGCTCCTCGAATTTAGCATCTATTCTCCATATTAGCTTGATCTTATTTATCATGAAAGGCGCATCATCAACCTTCTGAGCAATACACTGTAGAAGACCTTTCACAGTTATCCTATGAGTATGTAATGAGTCTGAGCGTAGAAAACCAAGCTCGAGAAGCTTCTTAGCTTTCTTATATGTTGTACTTACTGCAAATCCTGCAAGCATGGATGCCTTGTAGAGAGAGATGCTACCATAGTATGAGTAGACGCGTAGAATTGATAATTCTATATCATCAAGATGTCGATCTATGACTTCTGAGAGACTTTTTACAAGCTCCTGTAGAATATCCATACGTCTATATATTCTATCGTGGAAACTTTATTTACTGTCTCTCGTTCTCGTAACCTTTTGACACTGCATAATTAATAATCTTATAAATATGATTGTAAGAGCTAGGATGAATATGAGTATACTGCGCATAGGTCTCTCTCTTAGCAAGACCATCTCTACCGTCTCCAAGTCCTCTACCTCTGATTAATCTCATATATGTTCTAGCTTCACTATCTCTGATATATATTCTACTATGATGAAACTCGTGACCTCTAATACAGGTACCTGACATACCTATTGGACATCTTGAAACGATCTCTCCAACTACGTAACCGTGACCTACAGGTCTATTAAGCATGTATGTACATGCTTCAAATATTTTACACATATCATACTGTGAGTTATTATAGATTATGAAATCTGTCAGAAACATTAAGCCTCCACATTCTGCATATATTATACCGTTATTATAGTGAAATCTCCTTATATCTGATAGAAGCGGCTTGTTCTTGCTTATTTCCTCTGCCAGTACTTCAGGAAATCCTCCGCCCACGATGAGCACATCTAGGTCTCTTGGTAATGATTCTGATCGTGCTGAATCTATTATGTGGAGTTTCTCTGCATAGTTAATGCATAGTTCTAATGTTTCAGGGTAGTAGAATGTGAATGCGTTATCTAGTATTATTCCTATTTTTGCTTTCTTCTGTATGTTTTCAAATGTTTCTAACTCTCCTATACATTTCATTGTTGGTGCTGATCTTGCAATATCTAGGATATCTTCGATCTTAACATGGTCTACTACTCTACTTAGTACATTGACTAGGCTTGCTCTATATCCCTTCTCAAGTGTGGGTACTAGTCCTAGATGTCTATACTTAAATATCTCTTCTATGTTCTTTCTCTTAGGTATGTATCCTAATGGTTCTACTTTTGAGCTCTCTAGCTCTCTCACTATCTTCTCGTACTGTTCTTCTCTGACTATTCCTGTCACTATTAGTCCTCTAATGTTTGGATTTTCTTCTGATAGTTTTCTAACTATCTTCCCTATGGTTCTATTTGTTCTTTCTGCATCTAATACGAGTATTATCGGTGCTTTCAGTAGATTGGCTACTCTCTCTGTTTCGCCAAGCTTTGAGTATTTCTCAGCTATGTCATATAGTCCGAACACTCCTTCTATTATTGCTATGTCGCTATCTAGCGTATATGTTACGAATCTGTTAATTATCTTCTCTGGATCATGTAGGTATGGGTCGAGGTTTCTTGATGGTCTTCCTGTTATTGAGGAGTGGTATGTTGGATCTATGAAGTCTGGCCCTATCTTGAACATCTGTACTCTAAGTTTCTTATGCATGATCAGTTCTAGAGCTATGATTAGGCTTGTGAGAGTCTTTCCTGTCTTTCCTTTCAGTGCTGATATGACTATGCGTGGCTTATCTACGTCTAGCAGTTTCACTATGTTTATCTAGGTTAGAGAAGTTTAAATAGGAGCTCTCTAACCTTGAGAGGAAAGTGAACATGGAGAGTGCTCAGATAGTTCACTGGCCTGGGAGAAATCCACCAGTTGTTGATGAGGTTGTTGTAGATGCTTCTGGATGTGTAGCTGGTAGACTCGCGTCTGTCGTAGCTAAGCTTGCTCTAGAGGGTAGGAGAGTCACGATAGTGAATGCTGAGAAGGCTATAATAACTGGAGACTTCAACATGGTGTTGAACTGGTATAAGAGGAAGCTCTCTGAGTGGAGAACTCACTATAATCCTGAGAAGGCTGGTCCAAAGATACCTAGGAGACCTGACAGGATACTTAAGAGGATCATCAGAGGAATGCTTCCTAGAAAACAGTGGAGAGGCAGGAAGGCTCTGAAGAGGATAAGAGTATACATGGGTATACCACCACACTACGTTAACAGGAAGAGGATAGTCTTCGAGGAGACTTTGTATAGGCCTAGACCTGGAGCTAAGTACGTGACTCTGGAGGACCTGTGGAGACATATTGAGCCTCATAAGTGGGAGATGTGGAAGAAGGCTCAGGAAGTATGGCAGAGATGGCTTGAGCATAAGGCTAAGAAGGCTAGTGCTCAACAGTAGCATCTAGACAAGTTTAAAAAAGGCCTATCGATCTAGAAAGCTCAAGCTATGTCGTCTACAACATCTTCCGAGGTAGCTCAGGAGGAGGTTCTGAAGCGTGAGACTCTTCCTAGAAGAATACCCTCTATCGAGGTCAAGGTCGAGAAGGAGTACAAGGTTGTGATAGCTGTAGGAAAGAAGAAGACTGCAATAGCTAGGGCAGTAATCAGACCTGGCATAGGTAGGGTGAGAGTGAATGGGGTACCTATAGAGATATGGCCTATAGAGATGGCCAGGCTAAAGATGATGGAGCCTCTTCTCCTAGCTGGTAGAAACGTGATGTCTAAGGTCGACATAGATGTCAATGTTAGAGGTGGAGGAGTCATGGGCCAGGCCTCAGCTGTCAGAATGGCCATAGCTAGAGGACTTGTAGCATTTTTTGAGAGTCCCGAGCTTCTAGACCTATTCATGAAGTATGATCCATCAATGATTAAGGGTGATCCAAGGAGAACAGAGCCTAAGAAGCCTGGAATAAAGCATGCTAGATCTAAGAGACAGAAGGCCTATAGATGATCTAAAAGAGGGCTCATCGAGACAACTTTTATAATCTCCTTCTACAGCACTGTCCTAGCTATGGGAGATCCTAAGAAGCCAAGGAAGAAGTGGATCGAAGGTAAACCAATGAAGCTATGGAACAAGCAGCTGCTAATGGAGGAGCTGGAGCTCGTTGGAGAGTATGGTCTACGTAACAAGAAGGAGCTCTGGCTAGCTAAGACTATTCTGAAAAAGATCAAGAGACGTGCTAGAAACATGCTCGCGATGCCTCCCGAGGAGAGGGCTAAGGTTGAGGGAGAGTTCAAGGCTAAGCTATACAAGATGGGTTACATACCTGACCCAGACGTGCCACTAGACTACATACTTGGACTTGACGTACGTGCAATACTTGAGAGAAGACTACAGACGATAGTACATAGGAAGGGTCTAGCAAGAAGCATTCATGAGGCTAGGCAGCTCATAGTTCACAGACACATAGCTATTAATGGTAGAATAGTTAATGCACCTGGATTCCTAGTACCTAGAGATCTTGAGGACAAGATAAGCTATGCACCAACAAGCCCATACTATTACAGGCTAATCAAGGGTGAGCCAGTATTTGGTCCAGGACAGCCAGCCCCAATACAGGTACAGTTAGGACTATTAAAAGAGCAGGCGCAGGCCCAGTAATTACCTAACCATTCTCAATACGTTACTAGGATCCACTTCTAGACTACCTTTCTCAACAATGCACTTCATAGTATAGTAGTAGATTGGTACCTGATAAGCAGTAAATGATCCTATAGATTCGTCTCTAGGAATAGTACTCATCTTTTCGAATCTATCATCAATCTTGATAACAATATTATTCTTCAGTAAATAAGTCCATATTTTTCTCCAAGATAACTCATCAGCATTACCTTCAATCTCCTTAATAATATCTATCAGATTCTTATTCTCGGACTGTGAGTACTCTCTTAAACATGTAATTACCTCAGAAATCTTTATCCTGATCCACTTCTCTAGATTCCAGTTATGTGACTTAATGATCGTAATCTCTCTTAGATTACCTCCTGTAAGCTTCCAAGTCGTGTAGTGATCTATTGGGCATTTAAGTTTCTGTAGTACCTCGTATGTAGGTTTTTCATCAATGTTGCATCGCTTGTGATTAATATTAGCTTGATTGAGCCTCCTTGTTCTCTTAACTCCTTATTTATGTATCTTATTCTGTTAGCCTCAACCTCAAGCATCTGTCTAGCTTTATCCTCTCTATACATGTTTCTGAACTCGTCTACTATTATGATTATTCTTCTTCGGACTAGTTCCCTAATTTTTAATATTTCTGAAACTATCTCAACTATGTCTAGTATAGTTTTAATAATTATTCCATATGGTTCCTCTCTTATTACATTTTTCAACTTTTTTGTAAGCTCTCTTATTGTCCTTCTTGAAGTTACTGTTATATTTGTCTTGTCTGTCTCATATGTTATTAGTATTATGCTGTGTTTCTCATCGTTCTCTAACGTATATTCTATTTCTCTTGCTAGCTCTGTTTTTCCACATCCTCTTGGTCCTGTTATTATGTGTGTTTTTCCTTCTTCTAGACTTAGTATTTTGTTGAACTCTATTTCTAGTTCTGGAACAATATGTCTACGCAAGATCTCTCTAGGTATGTTAGAGAAAATGTTATAATTGTTCTCTTGCTGCTCTAGATCGTAATGTCAGAGGAGAGACCTCCAGAGGTGAAGATGGAGGAGAAGCCTGCCGAGGTCAAGGCTGAGGAGAAACCCATACTACACCTACAGATACCAGAGCTAAGACCAGTACAGACAACAGTAGGAGGAAGAAAACTAAGATGGGGAATAGCACACATATACAGCAGCTACAACAACACGATAATAATAATAACAGACCTAACAGGAGCAGAAACAGCAGCAAGAGTAAGCGGTGGACAAGTAGTAAAAGCAGACA
>JAADCU010000059.1 GCA_013154355.1 Thermoproteota archaeon
GAGAAAACGGTACAACATGGGTAGATTATGTATTTGCTTTATGCGTGGTCTTAGGAGTTCTGCTTTTGTGGTGAATGCAGGGTTTGTGTATTGATACTTAGTGTGTAGAGAATTTGGTGCGGGACTGTGGTTAGAGGTTTTAGAAAGAGGGGGTATGTAGTATGTTTTGAGTCTTTCAGTTATGTTAGGATGTTGTCTTTGTTGCTGTTATCTTTGTCATATGTTTTCTTACTTTGAAGGCTGCGAAGAAGCTTGCTGCTGCTCCTATTGCTAGTAGTATTATTCCTGCTATGTAGTGTACCATTGGTACTGCTGTTGCTGCTGTCTTAACTGTGACATATACTGGCGTACACATACTGTGTCTTTTAGTTCCTGTCTGATTAATAAGGCTTTCCTTATTCTTTATTACGCAGGATTGGGCTAACTGGTAATACTTAACATATCTATGCTTAGGAAAGTTTTTAAATTAGTCAGGAACATATAGTCTCGATACCTATGTGTGCTCCAGTGTCAGTAACAACACTACATGTAGTATTGACAGCTAGCACGCTGCAGGCATGGTACATAAGTCAGACACTTGGAGCTGCTGGAATAGTAGCTGCACTAATGTTCGGTTTCAGGAACACGTTAGTGACTGCGCTGAGAAGCATAAGTCCGAGAATAACGTCAGCCATAAGGACCACGATTGCTAAGCTCTTTGTAAGGTAGTTTCCACTAAAAACTAGTTCAAGGCTTTAACAATGTTTCTTTCTAAAATAATAAGACCCACCATTCTTCAGGTCGAGACAACTAACGATTGCATACTTAACTGTAGAATATGTATGCGTAGAAAGATGAGGAGACCCGTGGGCTATATGGACTTTGAGGAGTTTAAGAAGCTTCCATTAGATGGTTTTGAGGAGATATGTCTCCATGGTTGGGGTGAGCCTCTTCTTCATCCTAGAATCTTTGATTTTGTGAGACATGTTAAGAGTCTTGGCAGAAAGGCTAGCCTTTGTACTAATGGTTTTCTTGTTGAGGAGAAGATTGATGAGATATTTGAGAGTGGTCTCGATGAGCTCGCATTTGGTCTATACACGTTGAAGGGTAGAGATAAGGTCCTGAAAGCTGTAGAAGAGGTTGTTAAGGAGAAGAAGAAGCGTGGTAAAGGTCCAACGATATATCTAGATGTTACTATTTTTCGAGAGAGTGTTGAAGAGATTCCTGAGATCGTTAAGTTCGGCATCGATGTTGGTGTTGATGGTATTGTTCTTCATAGAATATTTAACATATATGGTGTTGAGCCAGGCATAGAGTATATCGATCATAAGACGGAGAAGGAGCTTTTTAGAAAAGTCAAGGAGATAGGTGGTAACAAGGTCTACCTACCTACCAAACATTCTATTCCCTGTAGAGTTGTACTGTTCACAATATTTGTGACATGGGACTTCAAGCAGTATCCCTGCGTGTTTCTACATGATAGAGAGGACGCTTATCTAGGTGATGCTAGGACTGATCTTAAAACGTTACTTGATAGACATATAAGTTTCGTGAAGAGGATGAGGAGACATGAAATCTGTAGAAGGTGTTTCTGGTAGACTACCTGAGGCTGCTAAGGTTGTGATAGCTGTAGCGTTAGCCTATGCTAGTTTCCTGTTAACTATGTACATAAATGTTAAGCCAGTACTGGACTCCGTGATACCTTTCAGAGTACCCTTCAAGATTATTCCAGTGCTTGGAGGATTCTGGTATGTTCTATGGATATCTCTAGCATATAGACTAGCAGGAAGATGGTATGGCGTGATCACTGCCATACTGATAGTATCGTTCTGCCTAATAGCGAGCACATGGTTCGGAATACCGAGCGCACCATTCTCAGTAGTAGGCTTCATATCATTTCTTCTGCTCGGAATACTGACAGAGAAAGTTAATGGTGGTGTTGGTAATCTAGTATGCGCTGGAGTTAACTGGCTCGGATATTATGTACTATTTCATGCTAAGATGGATCCTCTTGGTGTACTAGTGCTGCTTATCGTAGCATTTCTATCTGGACTAGCAGGAGACTACGTTGGCCGAGCCGTAGCTAAGGCTATCAGTAGAATCTTCTTTAAAGGTTAATTCGAATCTATCATTATTTATTTAACCTGTTGTTACTTATCGTATTGTTAAGTAATACTTGTACCGTGAGGTAATGTATAAATATCAATTGAATACCTGATACTTAGATAAAGATGAAGGGCAAGCTCATAGCATGCATAATCATAGGAATACTATGTCTAATAGGTATAGGAGTACTAGCAGGATATCTAGCAACAACAGCAGCTAGATACCATAAAGCACTGAAATACTTTGAGGAAGGTGTAAAATATGTCAATCTTGAGCTAGATGCGTTCGGTAATGGTGATGCGAAGAAGGCATTAGAGTACTTTCATAAGGCCGTGTACTATCTTGAGGAGGCCATAAAGCTCGATCCTAACCTAGGAATGGCATACTATGACCTCTGTATAGCATATGGTAACGATGGCTTCTTCCATCACTACTATAAGCTTCCAAATGATACAACATTCACTCAGGCTATACCATGGTATGAGAAGTACATGCATAATGGATGCATACCTGGACCATATGCTCCTCAGTACAGTGGTGCTTACTGGATGAAGCTTGCACAGATGGCTTTTGAGAAGGCAGTATACTACTGTAAGCTATGCATAAAGAAGTTCCCTAACATAGCACCACTATGTGAAGCACAGCTAGGAGCAATATACTACGACTACTGTGATAACTACACATGTAGACAGAAGCTAGTACTACCATACCTATTTGATGCATTAAAGCATAAGGATGTCATATTGAAGTATGCTGGAAAATATGGACTAGCAGCAGTATATCAGAACATAGCTAGAACATACCTAGCAATGGCAGAGCCCTGGAAAGCAGTCTACTACTACGAGATAGCTATCAAACTACATCCAATAGACGTAGCAGTAGAACACATAATGTGGGCACTAATAGATCTAGGAAAATGGTACGAGACCTACAAGTGGTCACTATACTACGTATCACACTGGAAGTTCGAGAGCGATCTAGGACTAATGCCAGGAGCAGTGGCAGCATTCTACATGGGATGGCCATGCTACCTCAATGGTGACTGGGCATGCCTAGAAAAGTGGTGGGGTAGAGCAATAAAGTTCTGCAACATAATAATAACAAAGTTTGGCCCAAGCTCAGACTACTACGGCGAAGCATGTAGACTAAAAAGTCTAATAGAGTACTATCTAGCAAGATGGTACATAGCTCACGGAGAAAAGAAGAAGGGTGAAGAACTACTGATGACAGCATACAAGGCTCTAGAGAAGGACGTAGAAGAGATGACAGAACACTTAAAATGTCCTGGAACACCAGCAGAAGTACCAGCAGCACATTATGAGAGAGCACTAGCATACTACTACATGGCAATGATAGACCTATACTTCGGACACAGACAGAAAGCAATGGAGGAGTTTAAGAAAGCTGAGCAGGATCTACTCTGGCTAATAGAGCATCCAGTACTAAGTAACAGAGAGGTAGCTCACAGAAACTACTACATACTAGGATTCATAGGACTAGCAGGACTATACATAAAACTGTACAAGGTAACAGGAAACCCAGTCTATCTGACAAAGGCAAAACAAGTACTAATGAAACTACAGGAGATACTAGAGACAAACCCAGAAATGAAAGGATGGAAAGAACTATTTGAACGTAAGTACGGTAAGAACATTGCAATGGGACTATTCGAAAGAATGTTAAAGGCTGGAGGAATACCAGTATACTTCGGAGTGCTAGAACACTAAAACTTAAACATGACGTACCTAAACATCTAATGTGTACTTTCTAAAACTCTCTCAAGGAATTCTCTATGAAGCTCTCTCCTCATTCTATAATTCAGCTAAAAAACCTACAGCAACTCCCCTAGGATTCATCATAATAGGAAAAGATATAATTAAGATGAGAATATTTAAAAATTCAAGAACATGTCAAGAATTTCTAGAAAATAAACCAGACATAATTATAAACCTAACAAACAATCCAAAACTTTTTCTAATATTTTCATTTAAAGAAATATTTAAACGACATATAGAAAACATAAGATTCATAGAATCCTCAAAAATAAATGCACCAAAAATAGCGCCAGAACATGGAGTATACGGTTACATAGAATGTAAAATCATGAACATAGAAGACCATAAACATAGTATAGAAGTCACATTATCGATAGAGGACATAGACGCAGCAACACCATACATAACTCTTGAACCATTCTCAAGAGTTATTAACCATATGATAGATACTGCTGTATATCTCACAAAAATATCTAAGTTAGAGAACGTTGAAGAAATTAAAAAATATACTAATCTTCTAAAATATAGCATACATATCATAAAAGACTACTGCAATACAGATCTATGCAATGAGTACCTAGAGATGGTAAACAAGGTCTTAGAAGAATTAAAACTTAGAGATAGACTACTCTTGAGCTAGAGTCAAGATATATCCATCTTGTCAATGTTAGATCCATGTCAGGAATATAGATCTCTCCCTGTTCTAATCTTCCATAAACTTTAAATGATTTTAATATCTGTAAAGTATCTGTAAAGACTCCTCTATCACTTAAAAGATATATAGTACCAATACCTGTATGAGCTTTATGAACACATGGAGTAGTATATGATAGTATACTATCTTCAACTATTTTACAATAGGTAACTATCTTAGAAACTTCTCTAACCTTTCTATATATTATACATTTCTTCATATTTCTCATTAATAATACTCTAACAAAATATGTAGTGTTTTTAAATATATTTTCTAAAATTCTTTGTTTGATAATCTTCCTAAGAAGTATAGGAGTTGTCTGTATTTCTCTCATATGTTCTCTTACGAGGCATCCTATCAATTCTTCATTATAAGGTTCTTTAAGTTCTCTTAACATGTTAACTATCTTTTCCACATATGAGTAATCTATTATTACCAGGTCTACATCCTGTTCAGGACCTGTTAGATCTGCAAGTCTTGAACCAGCTATTCCAATAATATCTAATGGTATTTCTTTACTTAACCTTCTTATAAGCTCTATTATTACTCTATCAATACTATATTTAGGTTCTTTTAATATTTGTCTCAACTTAAGAGTTGGATAATATATTTCATCTATATCTTCCTCTTTAATCATTGGTAAGTATGTTCCAAATATTTTTGATATTCTCAATATGTTTGGAACTTTTTTCTTAACATAATCTATCTGTTGTTCGAACCTCTTTAATACGAGATATCTTCTACCTCTAGAGTCTGCTCTCTCACCTTGATCTGAGGGTATGTATCTTGGTAATGCTATTACTTTTCCATCTTCTTCTACTAGACCCTTAATGTAGAATATTTCTTCTCTCCCTCTAATTTTTACTAGACAGCCTTCGTAGAGTATCACTTTACTACTAGTACAGGCTTAGTAGAACATTTAATTACTTTATCACATACAGATCCTACAAGAAGCTTCTTTATGCCGCTTAGACCTCTATGACCCATGACTATCAGATCGGCATTTATCTTATCAGCAAATTCTACTATCTTCTCGCCAGGATCGCCTATCTCTACAACAAGCTCGTACCTGACACCTTCCTTATCTAGTTCTGGCTTAACTTGTTCGAGAATTCTCATACCACTCTTAAGCGCTTCATTAAGTATTGTTCCTGCTGTGAGAAATGCTCTTACTTCAGGTGGAACATTTACTACATATAGTACGTATAGCTTAGCGTCTAGAGCCTTAGCTAGCTGGATAGCCCATGATACTGCTCTCTTAGCTATCTCAGAACCATCATATGCTACCAGTATTGCACGCTCCTTGCTCACATATTTAGACGTGTCTACATCTATATAAACCTACTCCTCGTACTCAGATGGTATTAGATAAAACCTGAGAACTAGAGAGTACAGTAATGAAGCTAGTATTCATAGGTCCTCCAGGAGCTGGAAAAGGAACAATAGCTAGTAGAATATCAAAGATGTTTGGAATACCTCACATATCTACTGGAGACATCTTTCGAGAAGAGATAAGAAAAGAGACCGATCTAGGAAAGAAGATCAAGGAATACGTCGAGAAAGGACTTCTAGTACCTGATGAGATAGTGATAGAAGTAGTAAGAAGAAGACTCTCACAGCCAGACTGTCAGAAAGGATGGATACTTGACGGATTCCCAAGAACTGTGAAACAGGCAGAGGAACTAGACAAGTTCGCTAAACCAGATCTCGCAGTAAACTTCGTATGTCCTGACGAGGTGATAATAGAGAGATTAAGTGGTAGAAGAATATGTAAGAAGTGTGGAAAAATATGGCACATAAAGTTCATGCCACCACCACAACCAGACAGATGCGAATGTGGAGGAGAACTATACCAGAGAGAAGACGATAAACCAGAGGTCATAAAGAAGAGACTTGAAGTATATAGACAAGAGATGACGCCTGTAATCGAATACTACAGAAAGAAGGGCATACTAGTAGACCTAGACTCAACACCACCACCAGACGTAATAGTAGAGAACCTCATAAAGATACTCAAAGAAA
>JAADCU010000110.1 GCA_013154355.1 Thermoproteota archaeon
AGTCCTCTTATTATAACGTAGATCAATGTTCCTACTAATGTTCCTATCAAGCTTCCTAGTCCTCCTAGAAGTATTATTAGCCATGGTATGAATGTCCAGTAGAGTCTTGCCATAACTCCTACAGCAGCTTCCTGTAGGTAGAGTGCGTTTAGTGCTCCAGCTATTGCAGCTACTCCTGAACCTATGCCCATTGCTATTATTCTGTAGATCATCACGTTACGTCCAAGAGTCTGTACGACAAGCTCGTTCTCTCTCAAGGCTTTTAGTACTCTTCCAAATGGTGTGTTGACAAGTCTGTATAGTAGGTAGAATACTACGAGTGCGACAATTATCACTATGATTACTGAGACCGAGCTCTCGTACGGTCCAGCCCATGCAAAGATGTCGCCGCTCAATGTTGTTCCTAGCGGTGTGAATACTCTTAGATATAGTAAGTATACTGTTATCTCAGCTATACCTAGCAGATACATGGCTAGGTAGTCTTCTTTCAATCTTACCGCAGGTATTATTGATACTGCACCGACGGCAAATCCTATTATGAAGCTTGTTACGATTATAGCTATGAGAAGTAGAATTGAAAGTACTGCATTTCCCTGAACATATGCTAGAGCCCAGTTCCATAATGGATATACTGCTAACATTCCTACAGCATATGACATAGCTTTTCCAAAATCTGGTATACCTGCATAACCAACCTCAATGTTCAACCCAGCTGAGACCAGCAGATATAGTCCAAACCAGTAACCTATGTACTCTAGTAACGCTACTATGTTCACCATGGTCACACCCTGCGTGCAGGAGCCTTCTTTCCAAAGAATGCTCTCTCTATCAGATCCCCAACACCTTTAGGACATATTAATAGCACTATGACCATTATTATCAATGGAAAGACGTATCCTAGCTCTGTATAACCTGTCAGATATGGTAGATAGATCTGAGAGAACCCTATTATGTATCCTCCAATTATGGCACCTATTAGACTATCTAGACCGCCAACTATGCTTGACGCAAATATGAGTGGTAGCTGTGCTGAACCATATGATGGATCTGTAATGCTAACGCTCGGTATTAGTGGCCAGAGAACTCCAGCATATGCTGATAATAGTCCTGATAATGCCCACGAGAACACTCTCACAGCCTCTAAGTTAACTCCAAGAGTCTGTGCAAGTGATGGATTCTCAACAGCTGCACGTACTGCTGTACCAAACTTCGTCTTGTAGAGTATGGTGAAGAGAAGTAGGTAGAGAACGATTATTGAGAGTAGAGAGAATATTAGTAGAAGTGGCACTCCAGCTACTGTGAAGTCTGGAGCATACCATAGAGGTCTGACCTGTATTCCCAGGTCCTGAAGATAGTTAGCATATATGAACAGTAGTCCACAGAGAACGAAGTCTCCTGCGAAGGTTGCAATCATGAGCATTATTACAGAGGCTCCTCTCTTTATGAGAGGTCTTATTATGAGATAGTATACTGCTATCCCAACAAGTGCTCCAATAGCACACTCTATCGGTAATGAATAATAAGGATGAATATGTAGTAGATAGTAGACTCCTGTAGCGACGTATGTTCCAACCATTGCGAAGCTACCCTGCATAAAGTTGGGGACCTTCGTCGTCATGTACGTCAACGTTAAGCTGATCGTCAGTAGTGCTATGATGTTACTATAACATATCGCTTGTACCAGGAATGAGCTTATCATGAGAGAAGAAGTAACATTACATTAAATTTTAAACATTATCTCAGAACATAAATGAGAATTCACATGAAGAACACCACGTTGAACGCACAAGATTATACACATCTCAAGTCGGAATATTTATCCTAATCTAAAACAAAGAGCTATCTTAATGTATCTTACTAAAAACAAACAGATGATAACGATTTAAAAGGAGTCTCAATAAAACATCTACAGCCATGGTCAGCAAGAAGGTCGGAGCAATAGTGGCCGGGATCATAATAGCTATAATAGTGATAGGAGTTGGAGCATACTTAGCAACATCTCACAGAGCTCCTGTCAGCACTGTACCCGTGCTAACGAAGGTTCTATGGCTTGGCTGTGATGGTTTTGCTGGAAGCCCTGCTGTCTACAAGGTGTGTCCTGTTGCTGTTAAGGTTAAGTTGCTATCAACGGTTGTCGGACTACCAGAGTCGAGAATGAACTGGCTTAAGGAGAGAGTTCTCAAAGAGCACCCTGGTGTCGTTGGTACATGGGAGTATGCTTCAATAGAGTACGATGCCGTATGGATAGTAGCATTGTCAGCATTAAAATCATACTTAGACAAGGGAACACTCAACACGACATATATTAACCAGATATTACCAGAAGTAGCATACCTATACAGTATCGGTAAACCAATACCAACAGCTAAAGGCGAGCTCGTAGGACCATGGGTAACAGGAACACTATGGGGCAAAGGAGCACTAACAGGAGTAATAAAGCTAGATAAATACCATGATAGAATGGGAGCAAACTATAACATCTACGCTGTAGTTCCTTCAACAACAGGATGTACATGGAAGCTAGTAGGAATGTGGAACATGCAGACTGGAAAGATAATAGAATATGTACCATCAGTATTTAACTTATCAGCATACATGACTTCAATAGAAACTTCTAAGCCAGCAACATATGTAACATTCTCAGAAGCATCTGACAGTAAGATAGTTGCTAACATAAAGAGCAATAAGATAACAACAATAACTATAGGATTCCTACTACCTCTAACAGGCGGTCTATCAAGTGACGGCGTCTTGAATAAGTATGTTGCTCAGATAGCTATTCACGACATAAACAGCTGGCTAGAGAACATGAGCATACCTTACAGGTTCACAGCAGCCTTCTACGATACTGCAACAAGTTACACAGGTGCTATCAAGGCGTTTGAGGCTGCTGTTAGCGCTGGTATAAAGTTAATCATAGGTCCTATGAGTAGTCTCGCATTATCAGCAATCTACAAGAAGGCTGAGGCTGATCGTGTAATAGTAGTATCTCAGTCCTCGACTGCTATGTCGCTTCACGTTATTAAGCCATACGTCTTTAGGCTTGCACCTCCAGACATGTGGCAGAGTAAGGCACTAGCAACAATAATAAAAGATCTTGGAATAAAGGCAGTATGCATCATATACCGCGTAGACCCATGGGGTAAAGGACTAACAGAATACCTAGAGATGCACCTTAAGCAGTATGGAATACAGTACAAGGCGATAGGATATCCACCAACAGCATCAACATATACAAGCTACGTAGAAGCATTAAAGAGCTGTGTAAAGAGCTTTGCATCAAAATATGGATATAAACATGTTGCAGTAGAAGCGATAACATTTGACGAGATAGCATACATCTTAAGAACAGCAGCATCAAGCTAATACATGCCTATCAACTCTCCATAATTAGACTTCTACTGCTCTCTCTAATTCTTCCCTATCAAATACACTAAGAAATCTTCTTAATCTATCTGTTCTCGGTCTCTCTAGAACTTCCTCAGCAGGTCCTTCCTCAATTACTCTCCCATCTTCAAAGTATATCACATACTCTGCTAATCTACGTGCTTGCTCTATCGAGTGTGTTACAAATATTATATCAACTCTCTCCTTAAGCTTAAGAATAGTGTTCTCTATGTAACGGGTAGATTCAGGATCTAGATGTGCCGTAGGCTCATCTAGGAGTAGAACCTCTGGATCTAGTGCTATTGCTCTAGCTATGGCTAACCTCTGTATCTGTCCTCCTGACAGCTGTGTAGCTGGGTGATGTAACCTATCCTTGACCTCTTCCCATAGGTTTGCTAGTTTTAGAGCCTCCTCAACTTTTCTATCTATTTCTCTCTTATCTTTAACCTTCTTTATCGATTTTAATGGATATGCAATATTATCATATATGCTCATTGGTAATGCTATAGGTCTCTGAAGAACCATCACGACCTTCGATCTCAAGATCTGAGGATTCATTTTAAAGACATCTTGACCTCTGTAAAGTATTTTTCCACTTATCTTAGCATCATACATCTCTACTACTCTATTAAGAGTTCTAAGAAAGGTCGACTTTCCACTACCTGACCTACCTATGATTACTGTCAGCTTTCGAGCTGGTATCTTTAGAGTAACGTCTTTTAAAGCGTGAACTATCCTGTTCTTCTGTCTATACCACACGTTTAGGTTCTCTATAGTGAATAACGAGTCCTCGATCACTCTAACCTACTACTCTAGAGCTCAGCTTTAAAATAGTAATGTCGTATGTATAGTACATAGATCTACACATGATCTATATATCTCAAGCGAGGTCTATATAACTCATGGCAGATTCGAAATAGACGTATAGAGGTATAACTTAAAAGTATATAGAGACCTAACATGGCGTGGCGAAGAGAAAATACGTAGGAATAGCAATAGGCATAATAATAGCAATAATAGTGATAGGTATAGCAGCCTACCTAGCAACCTCTCACAGACCATCATCTGCAAGATCATCATCTTCTACTCAAATAGCATCATCAGTAACCATAAGAATTGGAGGAGCAACAGCACCAATGTACCAGATCAACTACTGGATACATGTTCTAGAGCATAAGTATCCAAACATTACGATAGTGTACGATGCTGTAGGTAGTGGTAAAGGTATTGCAGGTTTCCTAGAAGGAATATATGACATAGCTCTACATGATCCTCCAATGCCTACAAAGCAGTGGGAGGAAGCTTACAAGGAGTATGGACCATTACTTGAGTGTCCAGATGTTGGAGGAGCCGTCGTAATAATATACAACATACCACACTTCCACGGCATAATAAATCTGACAGGACCTCTCATAGCTGAGATATTCATGGGCAAGATAAGAAACTGGTGTAGCAGAGAAATACTTCAATACAATCCTGGCCTAGAGAAGGTTTGTAAGGAGTCTGGAAATAACATACCTATAAGACCAGTAGTCAGAAGAGAGGCTAGCGGTACAACATTCATATTTGTAACATATCTAACACTGGTCTCACCTGAGTTCAGATCAATAATGGAGAGCCAGTACAAGCAGAGAGGTGCATTAGCATTCTTCTTACCTGACTGGCAGAGCATATGGGTCAAATATGCTCATAATCCAGCATATGGATTATCAGCAAAAGGAAACTTCGGAATAGCAAGCATGGTGAAGACAACTCCTGGAGCTATAGGTTATGTTGAGTGGAGTTATGCAATATTTAACAATCTCATAACAGCGAGAATAATGAATAGAGATGGTAACTTCGTAGCACCAACATACGATAATATTGAGGCAGCATTTAAAAATGCTGCAAAGATATTAGAACAATCACACTTTAATCCACTATCAGACCTATGGAAGGAGAAGACATACGAGAAGATACTTAATCCACCAGGACCTAACAGTTACCCAATAATATTCTTCTCGCACCTAACGATAAAGTTACATTATGAGAATCTTGCTAAGGCTATAGGAATATATAGGTTCTTGAGCATAGTATGGGCAATACATAATCACTATGTGAAAGGGTACATTCCTGTACCTGTAACAATACGTGAGATGTGTCTAAACGCTATGAGAAGTCACATGACTGTTAATGGAGTACCTATAACTCACTATGTTGGGAGTGGGTAGGTAAAAGTTCTAAAATCTCTATAGTCACCATGTCTGTGTCAAAATCTCTCTCAGATATCTTTCTAGCAGTTCCACTACTAGTATCTCTCGGTCTCGTACTATACTTCCTAGTAGTCTTAGTGTACTACAGTATTCCTTCGATAGTGTCAGGTTCCCTCTTAAAATATAGTGCTACTCTACCATCAATCTACGGTTCACTACTTATATCTACTATTGCTGTAATTATAGCTCTAGCGTTCTCGATAGCTTTAACAATACTCATAAACGAGTATCTTCCTAAGCATCTTGAAGCCGTGATATCATCTCTGATAGATGTCTTAGCTGCTTTTCCAACAGTTATATTCGGCATATGGGGTCTCAGAGTATTTGGACCCTTGTTTAGAGATTACATAGAATGGCCATTATATAAGTATCTTGGTTTTCTACCACCATTCTCATATCCGCCATATCAGGTACCTTCAGCCCTCCTTACGGGTGTCATACTTGGGATAATGGTTACACCATTTGCTACGTCTGTGATCAGAGAAGCATATAGAACAGTACCGCTCGAGCTTAGGGAGACCTTGCTATCTCTTGGTGCTGGTAAATGGGAGATAGTGAAAGTTCATCTACTGCAGATACGTGAAGCTATAATAGGTGGATTAACTCTCAGTTTTGGTAAAGCCATAGGTGAGACTGCTGCTGTAGCAATGCTTATAGGTGGTACAGTATGGTTCTGTCCACTTACTGCTCCATGTGAAGCTATTCCATCCCTCATAGTTAGGCAGCTAGGTGTAGCGTTTATAACTCCAGGTCTATTAAGTGATCTTACAGCTCTAGCATTGATATTGTTTATTATTGGTGCTGTAGCTCTACTAGGTATAAGACTAATAATAAGAAGAATGCATAGGTGAGCAATGATGCGTAAGTATAGACTTAAAGATC
>JAADCU010000010.1 GCA_013154355.1 Thermoproteota archaeon
TAGAACGCGCACTTGCTATAATGAGCGATATAGCATGCTATACACTTATCGCACAGATAGTACCTACTGACCACAGAGGCTCAGCTTATGGGCTTCTAGAATTTCTACTCTCAATATTTTCTATTCCAGGACCAGTAGTAGGCTCATTAATATGGAAAATATCGCCACTATACATGTTTACAGTAGAAGGAACATTACTGATAATTAGCATTCTCCCGATAGTTCTTATGAGACCTCAGTTAAAGATTATCAGAAATATGTAATATAGTATCTCACTGTTCTAGTTCAGAATAGTAACGTTAATATACTACTTTGTAAGATAGATATCGTATATATACGACATGTTTGTCACGCTTGAACAGGTAACCCTATCTTATTATCGTGATGATCAGTCCGGTAGCTGATTATTAATGATGATCGCTAGGTACGCTGAGAGTTTCTTAATATAATTTTGTAGTGGTCTGAGATGAGTACCTTAGGATTTAATAAAGGTCTTATAATATTATGAATGTTCACCTTGTCGCACAATAATATTGATCTTCTAAGCTAGGGTAAGGAATAATGTTTAATATAGTCGTCATGTTCTGTTTTCTTGATGACAGAGGTCTCTATTGGTGTTCTTGGTTCTCATTCTGCTCTTGATGTTCTTGACGGTGCCAAGGATGAAGGGTTCAGGACTGTTGTCGTGTGTCAGCGTGGACGTGAGAAGCCTTATCTGATGTTTCCTGTTGCTGATGAGGTTATTGTTCTTGATAGGTTTGTTGATATGGTTCGTGATGACGTTATCGAGAGATTGAAGGAGTTTAACACGATATTTGTCCCGAACAGGAGTTTTGCTGTATACGTCGGTTATGATAATATTGAGAACAGGTTTCCCATACCTGTCTTCGGTAACAGGAGGCTTCTAAGATGGGAGGAGAGAGTTGGTGAGAAGAACTATTATAAGCTTCTTGATCATGCTGGGATAAGAAGACCTAAGACGTTTAGTAGGATCGACGAGGTTGATAGACCTGTGATGGTCAAGATCCCTGAGGCTAGGAGAAGAATTGAACGTGGTTTCTTCATTGCTAGAGACAGAGATGACCTTCTCAAGAAGGCTAAGAAGCTTGAGGAGGAAGGTATAATAAAGATGGAGGATCTTGAGAAGAATGCGTCAATAGAGGAGTTCATACTAGGTGCACACTTCAACGTTAACTACTTCTATAGTCCAATACTTAACAGACTTGAGCTACATAGCATCGATAGGAGAATACAGACGAACCTTGACGGAATAATTAGACTACCAGCCGACATACAGCTCGAGCTTAGGCCAACCATGAGAATGATAGAGATAGGTCATATACCTTGTACAATAAGAGAGAGCCAGCTACAGAAGATATTTGAGATAGGTGAGAAGTTCGTCAAGGCGACACAGGAGCTAGAGCCTCCCGGCATAATAGGACCATTCACGCTACAGATACTTGTCACACCTGACCTTGACATAGTTGTATATGATGTAGCTCCAAGAATAGGAGGAGGAACTAACGCTCACATGGGAGTAGGAGCACAGTACAGCAAGCTCTACTGGAGAAAACCAATATCAATGGGCAGAAGAATAGCCATAGAGATCAAGCTAGCGCTAGAGCAGGATAAGCTGGAAAAAATAGTGACCTAGGTAAGATTCTAACATCCTTTTCAAGCTCAGCTACACTCCTCTTCTTACAGCTATATAAGAAGCTTACATATAGGCTTCGCCCTTGCTCTCATCGGCTTACCTCTCGTGATCTCTATCAAACCAAGCTCCTCCAGCCCATCTAGGTGTCTTCTAACTGTTGACACATCTAGCTTAAACATTTCAGATAATGTCTGAGCATCAGCCTCACCTAGCTCAAGAAGAGCCTTAATTATTCTAAGTTTCTCGTTTGTTAACCTATCTACGAGTCGACTTACGACTATTATCTCTGGCGATATGTTTATCACGTGATCTCCGTCCTCTCGCTCAACCTCTATTATCAGATTCTTACCATTAATGAGAGACTTAGGAATGAAGAGTAGTGCTGTAAAGGTTGCTAACACGAGAACCCTCATTCCGCCGGTCAAGTTAACTACCACTGTATCATGTCTAGGAAGCTCTGCACTTATTTTCGACTTGATATCCGATACAAGTCCTTCAAAATCTTCAACCTTTACAGGAAAGAGCTCTACTTCTACTTTATCTTCTCTAAAGTACTTCTCTATGAAGTCTCTAACTATCTTGTACGCGCTCTTCACCTTATCAACTATCGGATCTATCGTAAACAGTACTATCTTGCTTCTGTTAGATTCTGGTCTTGATTCAAATATTCCTTTGCTATGCCTCATGAGAGATCTTAATACGAACTTTTCATCGAATCCAAAAGTATATACCATTAGTTGAGACATACCTAGACTTTGTATAGAGGGTTTTTAACATACACCTTAGTGCATAGCTCGTACATCTTAACTGCGTATGAAAATAGGAAAATATCTCCTGAAGAACAGTAAGGTTTCCTAACCGAGATTAACAGACACGGAAAGATGCAGACAAAATGCATCTTACTATCTAAAGCAGCATGTACACAAAGTTTAAATACTGAGCATAGATAATACATCATACATACATACAATGCAAAATACCTTAACATTGCACAATATCGCGGACATGAGCTAAACGCTCCCAAATAAGGGAGATCATCGACCAGAAATATACGTCAAGCATCTATCAAACATTTTAGATTCTTAAAATGCATGATGAGGAACTCGAGTTAAAATAACTCAAGAACCAATCTACTCACATAACACACCTTTTAAACATGACCTCACAGAAACAAGCATAATGTAGCACATAACTGAGAAGTAATAAACATAATTTACAATATAGTAGCTAGATCATAGATCGGTTAGCTAAGAATTAAAGACAGAAGAATCGAAAACTGTTACAATAAAGCCTCACCACTAACGCAATAACATCGAACTTATATATCTTCTTATATTAAATACAAATTATATATTACTAAAAAGGTAATAATATAGACAGGACTACTAATAAATCTGCAACATCTTCGAGAAAAATTAAAAATAGATTAGGCTCTAGAAAAACACACCAACATGCGTTGGAACTATAGGCTTCATAATTTACATTATCTATCAGATTGTACCAGAAATAAGTATTAAACAAAAATATTTTTTATCATATAATTCTTGACTTAGTTTTCTTATCTCCTAACATAACCAACAATCTAGGATTATCAGTATACATGAGATAAACCTCTTCGATAAAGATTTGATTAAGAACAATAAATACTGTATCTATGAACAGTAACATTGTAAGATTATACTTTTTTTAAAAATGATGCTACATAAAGAAACTAGACCTGGACCTTCCTAAGCTTGATACGTTGATTAAGAGATTTTTCAGAGAAGGTCAAGCATAGTATATGCGCTGTACCTAATAGCAAGGGCTTATACAACATTATCACCCTTAGAAAAATTAGATAAGCATTTATTCTGAAATACTTCTATGACTGAATATATACTTTTACGAACTTCAGATTTAAAAATATATAGCTGTTAAATCATAGAACCTGAATGATATTATAACTAGATAATGAATATAATTACACGTCAATTAATAGGACTTTAGAGAAATTACCTGAAAATAATTCACTCGACGATTAAGGATCTTGAAAATTCAAAATAATTTATCCTCATTTGTGATTTAGCGGCCAGAGTGAAAGACACTTGAAAAACAAAGCAGGCAGTCTCAGTAGTTTTCACTTTGTTAAAAGAATGCTTAATGTTGTTGATAAAATATCTAAAGATACATGTGGAATAGATAGTAAATTGCTTATGATACTAGATGAATTTTTAAAACCAATAGGACGCGATTGAGAACACACATCATTTATGTAAACTGACAATAAACTGCCTAGTATGATTGTCCAATGCATAGAATCTTTTAATATGAATACATTAAAACCTTTAGAACTATTAAAGGAACTTAGAGATATTCTGAATTAGAAGAGTGATGAATAAGTTAGATAGCATATATGTATAAGTTAATGCAGAAGCATACCTTGAAATGTGCTTTAAAGTCGTAGACTAAAATTTATGGATTTTTCACTTAGACCTTTACTAGACTTAATCATGAGAGTTTGCTCAGAAGACGACACTAGACTGTTATTAAACGCAGCAACAAGTCACGTAGTGATCTTGAGAGGAAGTGGTAAGGGCGTGAAAAACATGTCTACAGAACGGGCGTGATTAACAAAGTTCATGAATAGGAAAGCGACAGCTAAGATAACCAACATTATTACAGCGATCATAATAGTATACTCACAGACACTTCTACTACTAGCATCGACACCATACAAGTACATTTAAATCCTAGCACTAACATCGTACGACAATAGTAAGAATATTTCTAACAAGAAAATACCTAACATACCAACTATCTACATGAACACTAACAACATTAATAGTAGTTTTAATGCTGTTTTTATATATCTGACAATAAGAAGTTTCTAAGTTTTAGTATAGTGATCTATAACATAACATCTCCTATACATGTCGGCTATACATGTCATCTTTTTAACAAGTTCTTGATTCCCTTCTATTAGTTGAATACCATATCTTCTACTCTTAAGGAAATGTAATGTAGCTGTTAATGGTGCATATACCTCTATTAGGAGGCTGCAGTTCTCGCTTCCGTAGCAATTGACAAATCTTTCTACAGTAGTTATCAGAGGTTCTTCACGTAGAGTTCCGCTTAGCAGATTATTTATAGTATCGATAATTCTATTGTCTAAGAAGTTTCTCATAGTAGTTAGTGATGCACCTACAAGATTCTGTACTCCAGATATCCTTAACAGTTCCTTAAGCCTATCTAAGAGCGTGCTTACCAATGTTTCATCAGATTCCTTATAATGACATATGCTTTTACATAACTTCTCTATCCTATCAAGCAGATCGTTGACCTCTTTATTAGAAGAATATTCACGTAATATTTTCAATATAATGCTAATACGGTCTATAGTAGAAGGATGATGTTCTGATAAGGACTTATCACCCCCGTATAACGCTAACGTTATAAGATATATAGGCGAGGTTAATATTGTTCCTATAAGATCTGCAAATAGCTCTTCAAGATAATTTCTAAGGTATGTCCTCAAATTCTGTAGTTCGGTAGGAACATCGACAAATTTTTCTAGCTTTATAAAATCTTTTTCAACGTCGGGTTTGCTTAAATAATGATACGAGAAGTATAATATATGACCTAGCTCATGTGCTATAACATTCCAATAACAGACAATTTCAGACTCATAAGCTATTAATGTATGTGGTATAGAAACTGCGAAAATTACCGTACTAGCACACTTACTGGAAGATTCGGCATCTTTTGGGTCTTGAGACGTATATAGAACATTACGATGTAATACTCTTAAGGTTTTTATCCTATCTCGATTAGTTATCGGTATAGCTAGGAATTCAGGTGTTTCTTCAGGTTTAGGTAAGGGAATAATATTAAACTTAAGATTTAGAAAACCGTGAAGAATTAGGCATAACTTATCTATGAGAGATTTAAAATATAGCTGAAATGTGTATGGTATTCTACTTGCATAATATTTCTCGTAGTGTTGTACTTGAAACTCTAATGATGAAATAAACCTTTCTAAACTTGATTTTTCACGTCCTAGCACTGGACCATATTTTTCAGTTAATTCTTTAGCATTCTCAATGTATTCTCTAACCTTATTAAGCAATTTATTCAATGGCGTAGGTTTCTCTGTTCTATAGTGCATTGCACCAGCTATACGAGGCTTGGCACAAAGCGCCTAAGTTCATCTTGACGTTTCGAAATCTTGTCTTTAAAATCTAGGAGCTCTTTAACTACGTTATCAATTTCCCTCTTAAGTTCTTCATCTTTTATCTTTCCTTCAACATATTCTTCGACTTTCTTTCTTATACGTTCCACTCTTTGACCTACTTCTTCAATCTTTGGAATAAGATCCTTCTTATCTTCGATATTTGCAATCTCTTTACAAATCTTCAAATCATCTTGACACTCTTTTAACCAATCTAAGATTTTTTTCGCTATTTTACTCGACATGTTCTGAAGTATCGTATTAAGTGTTGCAACCACGCATATTGTAGCACCACTAACGCATCCATAGACATCTAGCTCACGTATTATCTTCATGATCTCATAGTTTTCCATGAGATCGCCTCAAATGATATATATGTTATACAGGCTTATATTCCTCGTGTTAGTCATAATTTAGGTAGCATTATCCAATACTTTCAGATAATAGAGTATGTAACAGATTTAGAGACAGAACCTTTTCATATCTTCGTCCTGAAATATTCTACTTGGTCGAGGATATAGCGAACCTGAGTATTTGTGCGTTGTGGGTTTTTCTAGTGGTCTTTTTAGTTCGAGTAGGACTAGTCTTGCTACTCTTATTAGGGGTTTTAATCTTATTGGTACTGGTCCTA
>JAADCU010000035.1 GCA_013154355.1 Thermoproteota archaeon
GACCATCATATACTACAGCCTTCTCAGACACAGCTAACTCATATATGTAATATGTATGACATATAGTCTCATTATCAACCTTATAACAGTTTTTCCACTTACTGATCAGCATGTATGAACATGATAGAGAAATAACATGACCAGAGGGAGGATAAGCTAATTCATGTAACACATACCTAGTTGATAAACAAAGCGTAAAATTGATGAATATCCGTGTCAAGTTAAGTCTATTCTTATCATTAACTGGTTAGGTATTAATCATTACGTGTTATATGCATGATATTGAGCGTGATTATGTTTTTCGAAATTTATTTAATGGATTTTTCAGGTTGATGCCTACATGTAATGAGTATGTGGATTGTGGTCCTATTTTTATCAGTTCTTCCCATCTTCTTCATCTTTTTCTGTGTGGGACTTCCTCATCATTTTTATGTTCTTAGTGGAGTACTTCTCTTACGAGTATTATCTCGCCTCCTGCTGCTCTAACTTTTTCTTCTGCGTTTCTTGTTGCTGCTGGTGTTCTAATTACCATTGGATGCGTTACTTTTCCCTCTCCTAGCAGCTTATTATATCCTAGCTTGAGTAAATCTACATAGTATTTTCCGTCTCTATACTCTACTAGTCCTTTTCTTGCAAGATCTTCAACTATCTTATCTAGCTCTCCAACATTTATTTCACGCCACTCTTTCACTAATGGAGGAGGCTGAATGAATCCATGTTTTCCAAAGTAGTCCGGATCGTATACTAGAATCCAGGTCCACTTATGCTTATGTCTACCTGATCTACCTCTACCACCTGAGCTACCTGACTTTCTATGCTGACCAACTCTACCCCATGAATGAGTTCTCCAGCCTCTCAAATATCTAGACTTCTTCTTAAATCTCCTAACCATACACAACACACAGCACAAAACCCTCTATAAACTTTCCCACTAAAGAAAAAGAAATAAAAACACATCAAGAAAAATACAACCAACAAAAAGGGCCGGTAGTCTAGCCTGGAAGGATGCCCGCCTCGCGAGCGGGTGGTCCCGGGTTCAAATCCCGGCCGGTCCACCAACAACATATCCTAAATGATTACTATCTCTCATCTTCTTAACAGATTAAAGTCGTACGTCACCGCCACTATATTTTGGTAAAGCAACCTGCTTCACAAGCCTTAAACGATGATCCTATTGAGATTAAATATGAGTAATTACTTGTAGATTACAGATTTTACCTTACCTATAGGTCGAGATTCTAAATCTAGTTACTCTATCATATTTAGAATAAATTGTTCTCTATTTATTCAATAAGTTTAATATTTTACAAAAATAAAAATCGTTAAAAGTAAGAAATCATTTGAAAACATATGGTAATATGTAAACAATATGATGTTAGATATGTTACCATGATAACGTTACCTGTTGCTTTGACGATTCTGGGGCTTCTAGTATATGCTCTAGTTACGAATAACGTTATAGGTTGGGTTATTTTGACAGATTTTGGAGCCGGATATTCAATATTTGCATGCCTACCTCTCTTCGTAATTGAGCCAGAATTAGGAGTTGTTGCCTATTTTACTACACTGATAGCTGGAGCTATATGTGATGCGCTAAAGTATTTCTTTAGACTACCTAGACCTCCACCCTATTTATGGAGAGTTCGTCTACCAAGATGCTACTATTGGTATGGCTTTCCTTCAGGACATACAATGATGGCTGCAGCCTCCTACGGATTCATTTCTATAGTTTTTAGAAGATATTTACAGGTTGTTATTACATGTTGGCTATTTATCATTAGTGTTGCTCTTTCGAGAGTCATGCTTTATGTACATTATCCGCGAGATGTTATTGGTGGAGCCATATTTGGGTTTATTATCGCTATAATAATGTATTTACTGTACAGCAGGTCCGCATCAAAGTATAAAGATACGTTCTTAATACTGTTCTCGCTTTTAGTATTTATCCTAGTATATTCGTACTGTAGGTTTATATATTGTATTATTGATGTATCTGTCGGTATTGGTATAGCTCTAATGCATTTTCTATTAAAAGATAGATATGACATTATTAGAAGAGGTAGATGGATATGGAAAGTTGTCAGCATCATCGTAACTGTCCCCATATGTGTATTATTGATGCATGTTCCCCATAATGTTGGACTATTGTTCATTATGCTAAGCTACTTTACATGCGGAGTATCGTTAGTTGCTATTCCTTTCATAATCTTATGTCTTTCTGAGAAATTTAGGTGAGCTCTTTTTATCTAGCTTGTTTGTCTTAAAAATGCTGACATTATTTTTAGCATTTCTCTAAGCTTTTGAGTTAATTCTTTTGTTGTTTGGAGATTTTCTATTTTTTGTATTGTGTTTTCTAGTTTTTCTGTTATTTCTGAGAGAAATGTGCAGCTTAGAGGTCCATATGCTTGTTCTTTTATTGTTTGTGGTAGTAATTGTCCTGTTATTCTCATTGCGTCTATTGTGTTGTCTAGAGTCATATGTGGTCTTGATCCTGATAGTGCTAGTTTTGCTGCTGCTATTGCTGCTTCTGTTAGTATCATGTTTCTCTCTATGCAGGGTATCTCTACGAATCCTAGCACTGGATCACAGGGTAGTCCTAGTACCGTTCTTAGTGCATATACTGCTGCTCTTTCTGCTATCTCTATGTTATAGTTGCTGAGTATGTATGCATATGCTGCTGCAGACATGCTTAATGCTACTCCTATCTCTGCCTGACATCCATGGAGAGAACCTGATGTTGATGCTCTGTTAGCTGCGACTGCATTTATCAATCCTGCAATTATGAGAGCTCTTTTGAGTTCCTCTATGGCGCTTCTTGTTTGTCCTAACATGTCGTATAATGTACATAATATTGAGGGAAGTATTCCAGCAGATCCTGCTGTTGGAGCACTTATTATTATTCTTGAAGATACTACTCTAAGCATAGTTATGAAAGCGTAGAACATGGTATTTCTTAACCCTCTCAAGCTTGATGCTACGTTAACGATCTCATTCTTAACATCATCAATACTTTTAGAGCTCATTGTAAATATTTTAAATATCTTACTGACATGATTGTGAACAAAGCTTAGAACTTCAAAACTTCTGTTTCTAGATCTTAAGACTATGTCAATATATGTCTCAAGTAGCTTCTCTATCAGTTCTCTATCTATCAGTTTCTCCTCTATCATGAGTACATACTCATGTACTCTACTTTTCATATTTTCAGATCTCTTTACTATGTTGCTAAATGATGAGTATAGTCGTTGTCTCTCGTCTATCAAAGTTGATAATTCATCTAAACTTTTATCGAAATATCTCGATGCTGCATCACATAACTCGCTAAGTATTGATCTTATCGACAGGTATAGCCATAGTGGTACCAACCTTTTAGAATCGAATTCTCTATCAAATAAAGTATAAGATATCTTTTTTAGATTTTTCTCCTCTACGTATCTTCTCAAAACATCGTACCATATTCTTGGTTCAATTGTACCTCCACCTAACGAGTATGCTTCTAATATATTATCACCATATTTACTTATGAAGCATAGTTTAAATGCCGCGTTCTCAAGAATAGTAGATTGAGGTACTTGAACGTATGTTATCATTGGTTTAAGATCTTCAGGATCTATAAGGGAGCTCTCTATAACTTCTCTACATAGTTTATCCTCATTATCGAAGTATAATCCTCTATAACCAGCAATGATAGCTCCATAAGTCCTATGACCACGATATATGAGATCACCCTTCTCTCTTCCATTTATCTCAACATGATGTACGGTATCGTACTGTAAAATACCTTCTTCTACAAGTCTATAAATCATGAAGCTCGAGATTAAAGGAGCCGTAGTGTGAGAGCTTGAGGGACCTATGATAGGTTTGAGAGCTTGAAATATTGATACATGTTTAACAGTTCGCGATAAGGACATCTTATATCGACTATGTTCTATGTTATTAAGTATTATAATGACCGGATGATTATGAAAAAGATCTATCAAACATTAGCTTTAATAATCAGAGTATATAGCGTAGAAAGATGCGTTAGGTATATCATTTCATAGAATATCACGGAGTAATGAAGAGTTCTAGTGAGAATTATTATGATTATCAGTGTCTCTACCTATCTTCACCTATCTGATAACCGTCGTTTCATCATTTAGGAATACTTATTTAGGGGCCTTCATTAAGTCTTGCTGTGTCTACGACAGGTACTAGTAACGTAGATGAACTATATTTTAAACTTCTAGAAAGAGCATACAGTGTAATAACTCCAAAAGTACAGAGAAGACAGGAAATTCCTAGACTTAAAGTACAAGTACTACCAAAGAGAACGATAATACTAAATTTCAAAGAGATAGCTGAGAGATTAAACAGAGATCCAACACATATAGCAAAGTTCTTCTTAAAAGAACTAGCGGTGCCTGGACATATAGAAGGTGATCAGTTCGTAATATATGCAGAAAGATCACAGAAGATACTTGAAGCAGTGTATGAGAGATACATAAAGTTCTATGTAGTATGTCCAGTCTGTAATTCTATCGATACTATACTTGAGAGACAGGGAAGAATATATCTTCTAAAATGTACGGCATGTGGAGCGACAACGCCGAGAAAAGCAATATAACAATTATAGCGAAAGAATGTAGGTCTTCTACTCTGTTAGAGAACTGTTACATGTATTCTGAACGAGTAATTATTATTTCTGAGATCAGCGCTTTGGACCCTCTTCATTTGCTCTGAGGCTACCTTTCTCATCATATTTCTCAATATTAAACTCCTTCTCTATACTGTCTAGTATCTTTCTTATTAAGCTTTTCATGCTAGGATCATTGTATGTTTCTTCTATAGTTCTTATGATTGGTCTAACTAGTTTTGATATAGTACTTCTCAGTATGGTATATATATTTTCTCTATCTTTGGCATCTACTAGGCCTCTCTTAATCGCTTTTTCTATCTCTACTCTTGCTACATTATGAGAGAATTCTATATATCTTCCTATAACTTTCTTTAATTCTTTTTTCTCTAATTCTCTTAGAGTATTTTCTAGTTCTTCTTCGAGTAGTCTCTCTACTTTAGCTATTTCCTGAGCTTTTTCTCTATTATATTTCTCTGCTAGTTTTGTTAGATCTTCAAAATATATTACTGGTGCTTCAACATCTTTCTCAACTAGTCTAGGAACGCCTAGATCTATTATCAGTGGTTTTCTATCTATCATCTTTACTAGTTCTCTCGTTACTATTGGTTTGTTTGATGATACTGCGAGTATTGCTACATCTACATTATTGAGATATTTTATTAGGTTCTCATTATTAAGCTCATCATATATACATCCCAGCTCTCTACATATTTGTGATGCTTTTTCTACAGTCCTGTTCAATACTATTATACTTTTTACACCTTTCTCTGATAGTTCTTTAATTATTGTCGATCCTAGATCTCCAGCTCCTACTACAAGAATCTTTATATTATCTAGTTTGCCATAAAGTCTCTCTATCACTTTTATAGAGAGAGAGCCATATCCATGTACTCCTCTCGATATTCCTGTAACAGTCCTCACATACTTTCCAAACCTTATACTCCTCTCTATAATCAGTTTCAGCATGTCTCTAACATACTTATTCTTTAGAGCATAATCATACGCCTTTTCTAACTGTCCTAGAACATCGCTTTCTCCTATTATAGCAGACTCTAGTCCCGCAGAAACTCTTAAAATATGCCTAAGAACATCCTTACCTGTACTAATCCTGAAGAACTGCGCATATCTGTCAGGATATACCTTCTCGAAGAATATCGACACTATATTGTCGATGTCTGGCCTATCGTTAAAGTATAGGTAATATTCTACTCTGTGACAGGTCTGAAATATGAATGCTTCAGAAAGCTTAGGAAGTATCTTAAAGATTAGAGGATATATTTGTGAATTATCTACATAGAGTCTAGATAGCTCTTCGGTGGAGGTCCACTTATGTGTAGCGGCTATCAGAACCAAATTATCTAAGATCGATGACTCCACATGAGTATACGATTATTTTCTTCTGAAAAAGCTTACTACATAAAGCCTATCATAGTTTCACGATAGATATTTTAAGAGTTTCCTAGCAGTATTACCTATGAATAAGGCTCAGATAAACTATGTTCTCACGATAATAATGATAGTTCTTGGAATAATCGTATTAGTGACAGGACTAATGCTATGGTATTCTCATAACGTTATAAAAGGACAGTATCGAGGAGCAGCATCACATCCATATAGAGAGATCGTAAGAACAATACATCTATACACAGCATTAATACTATTTGGAGTATGTGTAATACACTTTGTACTAAACATAAACTGGTTCATAGCAATGTCTAAAAGAAAGAGATAACTTACGACAACGATTCATAGATCTTAAGATATGATCCTACAGTACATAATGTATCTAATATATTA
>JAADCU010000121.1 GCA_013154355.1 Thermoproteota archaeon
TTATTTCCTGTTGTTGGGTAGATAGTTTCTTACGTGTGTTTTATGTTTTACCATGAGGAAAACACAACTTTTCAACCCACCTGACACACGAAACTTCCACAAGGAATAAGTAATACAAGGATAGGTAATACAGAGAATGGTGAGAAGAAGTTGGATATTTAATGTGTTAGATGTGGTGTGATGTGTTGAGGGTTTGAGTTGGTCTTAGGATTGGATTGGTTATGGGAGGGTCAGTGGTCGGTCCATTCTTCATCTTTGTCTGTTTGTGAGGGGAAGGTTCATCATTTGTTTTTTCTTTGTTCGTTAGGTTTTTATTGTTTGTTTTTGTTTTGTTTTTGTAATGTCTGGTGTTGGGTCTTTCTTTAAGGTTGTTGGAGTTATTATTTTCTTAGTACTGTTTTTTGCTTTTCTTTATGTTGTTTCTTGTACTTCCTGGTTTAGGAGTTGGTATAGGGGGTTTGTTTCTGATGTTTCTTCTTTTTCTCCAGCTCTTGCAGATTTTGTGAGGGTTGTTTCTCACTTCTTGTTTATGTTGTCTTATTATTGTTATCTAGTGGTTAAGTTTGTTATAGAGTTTTTCAGTAGTTTAATATATAATGCTAGACCTGTAAGTGTCTAATATGACTAGGAGGGTGCTAGAGTATAGGCCTCTTATTCCATCAGCTGTTTTTGACTATCTTAGAGATGTGTTTGATAGTGGTTGTCTTGCTGGTACTTGTGGTAGATTTGTGAAGCTTTTTGAGGATTCTCTAGCTAGGTTTCTAGGTGTTAGATATGTCGTTGCTTGTTCAAGTGGTACTTCTGCTCTTCATACATGTTTAAGAAGTATTGGAGTATCTTATCGTGACGTTGTTCTTGTTCCTGGATTCACCTTTGTTGCTACTGCCTCCTCAGTTCTACATGCAGGTGCTGTACCCATATTCGTCGATATTGATGTTGAGAATCTAGATATCGATGCCTCAGATCTTGAGTACATGTTGAAAAGATTGAAAGATAGCTCTCATGTCAAAGCTGTGACCGTAGTACATATTGGTGGTGTTCCAGCAAGACTCTCTGAGATAATGAACATATGTGAAAGATATAATGTAGAACTTGTAGAGGACTGTGCACAAGCTCTAGGAGCTGAGTATAATGGTAGAAAAGTCGGCACATTCGGTAAAGCCTCAGCTTTCAGCTTCTATCCTACTAAGACCATAACAACAGGAGAAGGTGGAGCAGTTGCAACATCTGATGAAAATGTTCATAATATTGCTAGAATGTTTATAAACCATGGAGAGGACAGGAGATATCACTACGTGATGTTGGGATATAACTACAGGATGAGTGAGATAAATGCTGCTATTGGTCTAGCACAGCTGGAGAGGATAGAAAGCTATATAGAGTCTAGAGTAGTGTTTGCTGAAAAATTTATTAAAGAAGTATCAGAAGTTCTTGGAGATCTAGTAAGATTTCAGAGACCTCCTCCTGGAAGTAGGCCTTGTTGGAATCTGATAGAGATGATTTTGAACTTAGAGAAGCTAAGAATATCTAGAGACAGACTAGTACAGGAGCTTAGAGGCGAGGGTCTTAAAATGATCTCGGTAGCATATCCTGAGCCTCTTAACATGAGTCCACTATTTCAAAATATTGAGAATCTTCTTCCATATGAGATAAATATTGAGCGAGATCTACTATACAGGAAGTTGAAGAATTGTACATATGTATGTTCTAGAGTTATCACACTGCTCGTACCTCCTGGACTAACTGAAGATGATGCTTATGCTGCTGCAGAGATCTTTATTAATGTTATTAGAAGATTCTGTTCCAGCCTCTGAGAACATGTATGAGTGTTAGCTCTATACTTGAGCCAACTATCCATGCTGGTACTATTCCAGTGACTGCTCTTAGAAATATCTTTACTAAGGTTGAAGCTATCTCTGATGTAGATACGGCTCCAATACCGACATGTTTCCTCAATACTAACCATCTTATGACTACTCCTAACGCTATCACGGATACTCCAAGAAGAGGATTCAAAATGTCTAATATAGGCGCTAATATGAGAGCTATTGCTATATATTTAAGAGTGAAGTACTCTGACAATCTTATGAGATCTATTACATAGTTTATGATCTCTCTCGTACGTAACTTGCTTTTTCCATAGAGTCTTCTTCTAAATACTATAGGTATCTCACAGATCTTTCCATTTCTTCCACAGTTCTTTATCACTTGTAGAATTATCTTGTAACCTCTGAGTTTTGTCTCACGTGGTGCAAGTTCACGTTTTACTGCGAAGAAGCCGCTCATCACATCTCTAACTCTCCTGGTCTCTGGTAAGAGAATCCATGCTAGGACTCTTGCTCCTAGTGATACAAGCCTTCTGAAACCTTTCAGTCCCTCGTCTCTTCCTCCAGGAACATATCTCGATCCTATGACCATGTCAGCACCTCTCTCAAGAAGATTAATCATCTCAGGAATCTTCTCAGGAGGATGCTGAAGATCAGCATCCATTAGAACCACGTATCTTCCTCTAGCTGCTGAGAATCCCGTCACTGCAGCAGATGCAAGACCCATCTTTCTCTCTCTAACAATGACACGTACAGGATATCTGTTAGCTAGCTCTATAGCTCTCTCATACGTTCTGTCAGGACTATTGTCGTCAACGATTATCACCTCATAACTGTACTTTCCTCTTAACACTTCATCGATCTTCTCTAAAAGTATTGGAATGTTATCAGCCTCGTTATATGTTGGCACAACTATGCTCACTATGACATTATCATTCATTTCTCATATCTGTGAGCTCTCTCAAATATATTAAGGTTATCCCTGTTCGACATATATTACATACCTATTAGACGATGAGCGAAATCGGCAGAGAAATCTCTATACAAAAAGTATAACAAGACCCTGATCTATAATATGTTACTCAGTGTCTTCCCGACAAGAGATCTCCATAAGATGGCATGGACGAGGTGGACAGGGAGCTGTAACAGCTGCTCAAGTAGTAGCAACATGTGCAATAATGAAGGGTCTCTACGCTCAAGCGTTCCCAGAGTTCGGACCTGAGAGGAGAGGAGCACCTGTAAAAGCCTACACTAGACTAAGCACTAGACCAATAAGACATAGGGAGCCCATAGTCAATCCTGATTACCTAGTCATACTTGATCCTTCTCTTCTCGAGCTTCCTGCAACTCTTGATGGTGCTCGAGATGATACTATACTTGTCGTAAATTCTCCAGAGCCTCCAGAAGTTGTTAAGACTAGGAAGTTCGGTAAGGTAGTGTATATAGATGCTACTGATGTCGCAATGAAGACTATTGGTAGACCCATAGTCAATACCGCGATACTTGGAGCACTGCTCAGAGTTCTCGATCTTGTGACGCTGGACGACATATTGAAGAGTCTCGAGAAGTTCTTCTCTGGTAAACTGCTCGAGGTAAACAGGAAAGCAGTAGTAGAAGCTTATAATCTTGCAAAGGTGATATGACAATGCTTCCCAAGTGGTACGAGATCCCTCTAGGAGGAGCATTAACAGAACCTGGAAGCACTAGAAAAGTAAAGACTGGAGAATGGAGAACTTTTAGACCTGTGATAGATCAGGACAAGTGTATAAGATGTAGAATATGCTGGGCATACTGTCCTGAAGGAGCTATAGTAGAGGTAGATAAGGAGCATGTGACGTCTAAGGGAGTGAAGTATCCTGTTACATACGAGATAGACTACTATTACTGTAAAGGCTGTGGAATATGTGCAGAGGAGTGTCCCGTAAAAGCGATAACTCTCGTAAGAGAGTACGAGAAGTGAGAACATGCCGAGACTAGCATTAACCTCTAACTACGCTACAGCATACGCAGTAAAGATGTGTGACGTTGACGTGATACCTGTCTATCCTATAACACCACAGACAACCATAGCAGAGAAGCTAAGCGAGTTCGTTGCAAATGGAGAACTTAACGCAGAGATAATACACGTAGAGAGCGAGCATAGTGCATTAAGTGCCTGTGTTGGAGCTGCTGCAGCAGGTGCTAGAGTATTCACAGCAACATGTAGTCAAGGACTAATGCTTGCATATGAGCTACTACCAATAATGTCAGGACTCAGGCTACCAGTAGTCATGGCTGTACCATGTAGAGCATTATCAGCACCAATATCAATACATGGAGACTACATAGATCTCATGGTTGCTAGAGATGCTGGATGGATAATACTTATATCATCATGTGCACAGGAGGTCTTCGACAACGTGATTCAAGCATATAGGATAGCAGAACATAGAGATGTTCTTCTACCAGTAATGGTAGCCTATGATGGCTTCCTCATGAGTCACACGATAGAGCCTGTAGAGGTTCCAGACGATGAGAACATTGTCAGAGAGTTTGTACCAAAGAAGAGAGAATGGCTATACCTGGACGTGGATAAACCAGTAACGATGGGTCCACTTGCTGGACCAGACTGGTACTATGAGATCAGGTTCCAGCAGGTACCAGCAATGAGGAACGCTTACAGGGTAGTTAAGGAGGTTGCAGAAGAGTTCTACAAGAAGTTTGGTAGAAGATACGACACTATCGAGCTATATAGAGCAGAAGATGCAGAGTACTTAATGATAGGGTATGGAGCAGTATGGGGATTCATACAGGAAGCAGTAGATAGACTAAGAGAGAAGGGAATAAGCATAGGAGGAATGAGAATACGATTACTAAGACCACTACCAGTAGAAGACATAGCTAACGCACTTAAGAATAGAAAAGGCTTCATAGTGATAGACAAGTGCCTAATAACAGGAATGCCCGTAGGACCAGTATTCTCTGATATAGTTACAGCATTAAAGCTATCTAACGTAGATACTCCAGGAATAAGTGCAGTACATGGAGTAGGTCAGAGAACAATGTACATAAGAGACTTCGTGGACCTAGCAGAGAAATGTATAGAAATGTTCAAGAGCGGAAAGATTCCAAAAGAATCAATATATCTAGGATTAAGAGCATAAGAGGCTCCTAACAGCCTCAGAGTAAGACGAGACAGAGTCTTCAGCATCAGCACACTCACATAATACTCTCCTTATATTGAACCTAGGATCTTGATAGAGAGGCATCATCCCTCCCAGAATTGAAAGTATGAGCTTTCTAGATCTAAATATCTTACATACATCATCTATAGAATATATGTATGGCTCTACACATATACCAACCTCATTCAATATAGATTTCCTGATCCTCATAGTCTCATTCAGAACATCATCAGTCGGATAAGATTCTAATATTATTAGAAGCTCAATATCGCTCATTAACGTAGGTTGACGAGTAGTGTTAAGTATGGAGACATATAGTAGATTATCACCATATGTCTTCAAGAGATTGATCACTATCTTATCTAAGAGAGCTTCCACGTTCTTCTACAAGCTTTCTAAGAATATTAAGCATATCTCTCGCATTATTAAGCATCCAATGATCATTATTGAAGAATACGTACACTTTTCTTGGAGAAAGCTCCATGATCTTTCTAGCAAGTTCTTCAAGTTCTTCTCTCGAGTAGTCATGAGCGTACCAGTCACTTCTACCATGTACTCTCAAATATACTATTCCGTTAGTTGTAACTATCCAGGTTCCTATTGGAGCATCTATAGATACTAATGTTAAACCATGCTTCTCAAAGAGTCTCACAGTATCCTCATTAAACCAGGACTTATGTCTAAACTCGATAGCGAATCTTTGACCTAGCTGAGTCTTCTCAAAGAAATTTAAGATTCTCTGAATATTTTTATCATTTTTTGAGAAGTTTGGAGGCATCTGAAATAGGTAGAAGTCTACTATATCATCCATAGGTTTGAAAAGATTGTAAAATTTTTGCCATGTTTCTAATGCTTTTTCTGATAGTTTTCTAAGATGTGTTATAGAGTTATGTACTTTTATGCTCCATCTGAGACTTGAACCCTTGTTCTTCCATGATCTTACTTGAGATGGAAAAGGAAATCTATAGAATGATGAGTTTAGTTCTACAGCGTTTAGACCTGAATATTTGACATACCAGTCTAGTTTTCCTTCAGGATTCCAGTCGTATATCCATCCTGATGTTCCTACATAGATCTCCATTAGCTTCGTTTAGCTATGCTTGATATGTCTATTCTAACGTATCTCGTTAATGATGCTATTGGTATGTATCTGAACCTGTTCTCGAGCTTCCATGTTGGCCATATTTTACCTCCAATATTTATCTTCGTTCCACAGTATATGCATCTGTTGTCTTCAGTCAAGTTTACTTCAAGTATATCGAATCCATATCTCTTGATGACTATTTTTCCACAGTTTGGACAATAGGTATGTTCTAGTGGATGTCCAGGAACATTACCAATATAGACATATCTG
>JAADCU010000063.1 GCA_013154355.1 Thermoproteota archaeon
AGCATAGCTTAACCTTCTTATAGAATCAACACACTTAACATAGAGCTCACGTAGATAATCAAGATACCACCTAACCCATTCTAAGACTATTTTCCTCTCTTCGATAGATTTAGCTTCCTGTAACTTTCTCCTCAGCTTCTCTAAGTCCATCCCCGTGGGGGTCACGTTACTGTGAGGTCTTTAAAAGCCTTGGTTCTCTATTGTCTCCACGGGAAGGGGTACCCCAAGGTTTGAAGAGTTTGCTAGCACGGTTATCAGATACTGTAGATCTTACTGTAATGGACGTGCAAGGACCGTCAGAGTCAGAGCTAGAGACATTGTGACCCTGCTTGGAAGAAAGGATTACGGTACCATAGGCTCCCTACTACACTACATAATGCAGCACTTGGCAGAGCATGGTCTAGCAAGAATATACCCCAAACATAATGGATACATATACGTGATAGAGTGTAAAAGCCTCGACAGGATAGAGAGGAAACTGAGAGAACTAAAACAGACCTCGTAGAGCCATGGTTCAAGACCTTTTAAAGCCCTACATATTATGGCCCCCGCGGAGACTGACTGTGCAAGGCTTGTAAAAGAAGTTGTTAGTGCCCTGCTTCAACACTGTGAAAAGTTCTGTAGTAATAGAAAGGCTAGGACCGTCATAGTGAGAACAGGACACTTAGCAGCCACTCTTGACGTGAATGGTAGTAGACCAAGCTACACATTAATCGGCCAGATACTACGCGACATCATGTACTATCTCAAGAGTGAGGGAGCGGAAATAACGGTACGTGGAGCAAGCAGTAGAAAGAAATACGTCCTATAGTGTAGAGACTGACCTACTTTATGGGTAATTATTTTTAGACTCATGTTTTAGTATATGAGGCTTGTGTTAATTAGACCTCATTTAACGATTATGAGTCTTAGTATTGCTTCTTTTTCTTTGTCGTTTATGTTCTCTACTATGAGTTTTACATGTGATCCTTCTGCTAGGCCGAGAATTGTCTTTAAGCAGTTTGGTAGTGCTACGTAGAGTGATCTTCCGAACTTCTGGAGCTTTCTTATTCTCTCGTTATCTTTGAGACAGAGCTCTCTGAAGTTTGTGCTGTCTGCGTTGGTCATTGATTATTAGCTGGTTAGTACTTGGTTATAACCGGTACGGAATGACTAGAGGATTCACATGTCAAAAGCAATAAAGCTCTAAGCTTGGTTGTACGTGTTGATGTATCTGTTTAATAAATCTCTCTGGGTCTTTAGGTGAGAGAATGTATCTTCTACCGTCTTTGAACTCTATATAGACAACGTTATGTCTTCTACATGCTTTCATGTGACATAATCCGATGCCTTTTACCTCTACTATAGCGTCCCATCCGAAGAATCCCCTGTTACCAAACGCGATAGGGCCAAGCTTAACCTTGTCTAATATACGGACTTCTCTTACATCATGTATATTACCAATTACTGCTTTTCTAGCAATGTATCTTACTACAATCTTTCTATTCTCAACTGTAGCATCAATGGGAACCCACAGGACAAGAATAAGAGTAAAGACTAATAATACAGAGGTGAAGGATGCACAGTCAAGTATGCCGAAATTCCTGTAATATAGGATAGTGATAGACATGATAAGTATAACAAAAACGTATGCTCCAAGTCCTATACCGAGCTCTATCCTTCCAAACCGCATACAATGTGTTATAAATGATGTTTAAGATTATAAAAGCATTTAGTGAAGTCATAAGTAGACAGCAAATCTGCTAGCACATACGCTACATATCATCAAATGCGAAGAAAGACCTCGAACCCTAAGATATCTGTAGGTAGTAGGAGAAGGATATATAAAATGCCTAACAGAGAAATCTAACGAGTGATCTACGTATTCATTAATGTCCCGGCATTTGAACTATTAATCACAGACCCGGCAGTCCTAGCTGTCTTCATACTTGCTCATATACTGATAGCGTTATCGTTCGTATGTATAATCTACTGGAAAAGAAAGTTTAAATCAAGTAAGGAGATCAAAAAAGCACTTAAGATAGCTATCGTTGCTGCAGTAATAACGCTATTCCTACTATACTTTTATTTAGGAATAATTTGACTAGCTATATAGCAGTAACCTCCTAGTCTTACCATTCAGGACAAACGCCTTTTTAAACCCCTTTGACTCGAAAATAACTGACAAGATAGTTATAGGAATAAACTTCGAGTTCTCTAGAGGTAAGCTTGTATTCAGTATCGTTCTTAGGGAACTATCACTACTTTATTAATGCTGTCTACATTGATAGATACGCTCAGAGGTGTCATGCATGCCGTTCTCACTGTTATGGTCTTGTTATTTATTACAAAATGTTGGGTAATACTGAGACTTAAGAGATGTGTAGACATATGTACATTCTGTACGGCATTGCCTGAGAACAAGTATCACGAGCTTATGAGCAACCTAAAGGTGCTGAATCTAGACATAGTGAACAGATGTAACTGGCTATTCTTCATGTAGAGATACCTCAACGATGAGCGTCCAGTCTAGACCTTCAGTCTCAAGCTCGTACTCGAATCTGGATATGTCGGTTCCTATGTTTAGATCTCGTATTGTGAAGCTTGATAATTGACTGTCATATTCTATAATGATGTTGCTGCTCTCTATACCAAACTGCGATCTTGATTGATCTGCACGTCCGGTTACTTCTCTAATAAGATGATCAAGAGCTTCGCCAAGCGAGGCGAAGTTATAGGTACCAAAGTAGCTTGTTGCGACTCGAGGAAAGACCTCTGCTAATGGAGAGATAGATCTAGGAGTGAACAGGTATCGCAGTCCTAGCTCTCTCATGAATATTTGCACGTAACGTATCTTAGAGTCAGGGGACTCGTTCAAAATCATCGATGTTGTGTGAACGTCTTGCTGTATCGACGTGATATTGTGCTGAGACAATAATTTACCTAGCTCTTCTTTAGCAAACCTCTCTTCTACTGTTGCCGGTACACGTATACGTCCTCTCCTACTCATGAAATAGAGTAGATCACCAGCTCTCTGCGATGTTACATGTAATGTATCGTTGTCTACATAGGAGAATATGTACAGCATATGTGCATACCTCACCGAGTATCGTACCGTTAAGTGACCTCCCAGATTCACTCTATTTGAGCTGTTAGCGCTGTAGTATGGATACGTCATGAAACGTACATGACTTGGAAGACCTATCCTCGCAAACATTCCTCGAGCACAAACATCTTGCATGCTCATGAACCCTCGAAGTGCTAGAACTCTCTCAAGAAAACCTGACAATAGGAGAAGCTGACCCTTATCAGCGTTTCGTACTTCACGCAGACTTGGATCATAATGCCCTATCAATCTCTCAACATTCTGTTTCCCGCTTATGATTTCACTTAGGTTAATCCTCGAGTTCTTTAGCTGTACAAATATGACACTACACTTACCTTCTAAGTTCAGACATAATATCATATCTGCAAGCTCTCTAACAAATCTAAACTGAGTGCCGCCAAGGCCGAGTACACGTCCATCTAGCGTATATCCAATAAATATCTTACCCTCTACCTTACGTACATGTATGTTACCTATGTTACGTAATCTGTTTTCCAAATTCTCCACTAACTTGCATATACCATCACACGGCTTGGTTACCTTATAAGCACTATAGATAGCATTCTCTAAAGTTGTACAAAATTGAAAAAGAGAATCAAATTGCTGAGCACTCACCTCTTCCTCACCATGAGGACTATAGCCTGATACTGATATTAACATAATAACTAAAATAAACGATAATAGTCCATAAAGAACCATGTCTATAATAAAAACCTAAGCACCGACAATGTTACCCAAAATCATGAGAGATCTATGAAACATCTCTCGAGCCTCGGCATTGTTTGCTGAGAATAGCTGATACTAGATGGAGATTATATATTTACCATTCGTTGAACGCTTGTGTTAGAGGTTTCAGCCTACCGTGCGCTACGCCTTTAAATGGTAGCAGAGTAATATTGTGAGTCCTATAATAGTAGATGATAAAGATAATGAAATTAAGGTCATTTTAAATATTAATAACGATTTATAATAAGTATGATTTTGCAATATTTTCTGCTTGGTTTTTAATATAGGTTCGATACTAAATTCTACAACTGCTTACATGATTCGATACTACTAATGTTGCTTTTCTCAGCGCTATTTACATTACAACTATTTACCAAAAGCGTTAGGAGATTGATATTAAATTCATTACTAGTTATTTCCCTATCTATGTTATTGGGAATATCTATATTCTGCTTAGTGTTATCCTTCCTCTAATACGTTAGCATAATCTCCTTAGGAATTATCTGTATACCAAGTAAAGGTGCATGTAATATGACTATTGGAGTACCAGTCTCATACGTTCCTCTTAGAAATTCGATAAAATGAGTGTATTCTTCCCGTTCTACTAGTTGCTTAATAGTTACTCCAATATTTCCTCTCTGTAAGCGTTCAACATATGCCGAACGCTAGCGAAAGAGTACCTATACTGTTTATAAGCATACTGATACAAGGGTTCTCGTAAATAAATCGTGTAGGTTCACGGTTGCTACTCGTTAGTGTACTAATATGCATAATGAACTAATTAATGCGTCGGATATTTTATAGCTAGACGTTGCTGTATACCGTATCTTAATTCTATCAATAATCTATTTTGATCTATATCTATGCTAGACGTATCTACGAAGCAAGTCACAGTATTAACATACGTGTAGACCCTTGACCTAATGCCTATTCGGAGGAAACCTCTGAAATTATAGAATATCATTACTATCATTGTCTTTACCAACACATGAATCATAGCGTCAGTCTCAGTATAATCACATTGTTCTATACTGTTCTCGCTAATACATATACAAGTGCTGTCTCTTCCCGTGAGCTTACATAGCTGTATCTTATCGTTATCTAGAGCTGTTAGTCTATAAACTTCATAATGCATAGACTAGCCCTATGGATAGTAGGATTAGAGTGCATATAGGACAAACGTCATATTAATACCATATCCATATGCTATAGATGTGGAGTTAGATAAAGCAGTAGGAAAGCTACAGGAAGCTAAGACAGTAGAAGAGAGGAGGGTCATTATAGAGGAGTTACGTGATAGGCGTAGTCGCCTATGGGAGTTGTATAGGTCTATGCTTAATGTGTTAATGGGTATTGTGTCTGGTCAGGGTTTTGCAACTATATGTACAGCATATCTCTATGTTGTTAAGATTACCCTATTCGTCACCATCATAATAGCAGTGTTACAGGGACTTCTAACACCACTAATAACCTGTATCATAGTGTTAGTAAGAGCATATAAACAAATAAAAATCATCGACAATATATTACTCGACCCACCCATGCTACCGGTAGGAGAGAAATTTATAATAGCACTACTAATACTTGGAATAGCATTTACAATCATAGGAACAATCTTTGGACTAGCAGCGCTAGGAATAATACACCTATAGAAAAACATCATAAAAACACTCTCTTCCCAAAACTACTCCCTTCTCAATAACACACTCTTCTTTTCTACCATAAGTAACTTGAGGATACTATCTCTAGAACGTCTATTTCTTATCCGTGTTGTTTAGGTAAGTATTTATCCTAGAGTTATGGTATATGGATCGTGGTTTCCGAGAGAGGTGAGAGAAAGAGAGAAAGATGGATAGTGTGAGTAATAGGATGAATGTTGTGAATGTTCTTGAGGGGTTATATAGGGAGTTTGTTAGTCGTATAGTGTTGGATAGGGTTGACCGTCTCATAGAGGTTCCAATGGATGTTGAAGATGTTGTTAAGATAGTTGAAGAGGTCTTAGGTGTAGAGGCTGAGTATTTTGACTGTGGTGATCCTGTAGAGGACCAGGGAATAGTTGGTTATGTAGCAACGAAAGATGGTGTTAGGATAGTTCTGTGGCAGTCAGTATTTGAGAACGAGCCAACAACGAACACGATTATAAGACTATTCGATAATGCTGAAGAAGCTAAAGAATACGTAAGATAACTCTGTAAATAAAGCTAGGATAGGAACACACTCTTCTCTCCCTTAACCAAATACACTCTCTTCTTTCTCATGGTTAGTTAAACTAGACTAGCACAATATTAGAGTGGCAATCATCTACAGATCTCGTAGCAATGTTTCTTGACTATACACTTCATTGGGTAGTTTCCTAGATCTATGTTGTATCTAGTTACTCCAGGTGGCTTATAGTAGACTTCTCTACCATTGATATA
>JAADCU010000044.1 GCA_013154355.1 Thermoproteota archaeon
TAGCCATTATTGATTTACCAGTACCTGGTTCTCCTCCTATGACGACCCAGCTTCCTTTAGGAACACCACCCTCCAAAGCCTCATCCAGCTTATCAATGCCGAATGGCACTCTCTGAATCTTGACCTCTCTTAAACGTGTTGTTGGAGTCTTCTGAACCTGCTTTAACGTACTTCTCTGCTTTTCTTCAGCATCTTCTTCAGCTTCTGCTTCTATTTCTGCTTCTTCACTTTCTTCCTCTTCCTCCTCACTCTCCTCCATCTCTTCCTCTATGTCTTCTTCCTCCTCTTCTTCATAATAGGTGTAATAGTTCATTGTAGGTCTCCTACTTATATTGTTCTTCTGTCTTAAAAATCCTTGGTTGCTTTTCAGAAAATGTTTTTAACCTTGTCAAACAGCTTGGACTAGAAATGAGTGAAGCATTTAAGCTTCCTCGTACTCTACTGATACTTGACTATCTTCTAGTTGCTACTAACATTGTTGGCTGGGTTATAACGTTGATGTATTATCACTATGTCTATACTCTACATGAGAATCCACTGCTATGTCATGGTAATCTGTTTGGACTACAGATAAACTGTGCAAAGGTTGCAACTAGCCCATACTCCTACGTACCTCTTCCAGGAGGTGTTAAGGTTCCTATAGCTCTCATAGCTGTTATCTGGTTCTCAACAAAGGCCATACTCTGCATATACTACATACTTTATGATAGGAGACTCATAGATGCCATACTTATACTATCTGCAATAGGTGTTCCTCTAATACCTTATCTGCTATATATAGAGCTCGTAGATGTACATGCTCTATGTACATACTGTACATTTCTGCAATCATTCATAGTGATAACACTCATAGTTGCAATAGAGATAAAGCTATACATGAGAAAGATGAAACTAAGCACTACTCTACCTGTAAGTGCTATGGGATTGTCAGGAGAGAAGAAGAGCTAGAACAGCTTTAGCAGTATGTAACCTATTCTCAGCCTGATCCCATACTACACTTCTAGAAGACTCTAACACGTCATCAGTAACTTCTTGACCTCTCTTAGCAGGTAGACAATGCATGAATACTGCATCATCTCCAGCTATCTTCATGACGTTCATATTTACCTGATACTTACCTAGCTCTCTTATACGTTGCTCAGTCTCGCTCTCGAATCCCATACTTACCCATACATCAGTGTATACAACATCGACATTCTTGACACCATGCTCTAGATCCTCTGTCATTACTATGTTACCGCCACTTCTCTTGAGATCTTCTTGAACTTCTTTGAGAAGTTTCTCATCAGGCCAGTATCTACGTGGTCCAACTATCCTGACCTCCCATCCAAGCTTCGCTCCTATCACTATCAGACTACGTGCAACGTTGCAGTTACCGTCTCCTATGAAGGCTAGCTTCACATCTTTCAATTTACCCTTGATCTCCCATATAGTTAATGCATCAGCAAGCGCTTGTAGAGGATGATATTTATCACTTAACGCATTTATTATGGGAATCGTGCCATATCTTGCCATCTCTTCAAGAGACTCATGTCTGAATACTCTAGCAGCTACAGCATCAACATATCTTGAGAGGACTCTTATAGTATCTTTGATAGGTTCTCCTCTACCTAGCTGAAGCTCGCTCGGATTACTATATATGACATTCATTCCAAGCTCTAGCGCTGCAACTTCTAGGCTGACTCTCGTACGTGTGCTAGGTTTCTCAAATATGAGCATTAGAGTCCTACCTCTAAGAACATCAAGAGATCTCATACCAGCATAATAGAGTCTTTTCATCTCTCTAGACACCTCAAGAATTCTCACGATCTCGCTAGGGGCATAGTCTAATAGGGTAAGTAGATGTCTTCTCTTGAAGCTTCTTAAACTCATGATAAGATAGGTTATTGAAGAGATTAAAGATTCATCATCTCTCTCAGCACTGACTCTACGAGTCTCTTAGTCCTATTATCAACAACTTGAGAACCTACAGAGCTTATTATAGACTCAGCAAGCTGTATATCTCTCATATATGAGTCATAGTAGCTAGATCTATATTTTAATACTAGATCTCTCTCATATCCAACACATCTCAAAATTTTGAACACTTTTACATAGTTTATTCTGCCCTCAGTACAGAAGATGGGTAATCCCCTCATTTCTGTGCTTTTATTATCTAGATATATGACCTCTATGTAGCCTCCTAGGCCTAGAACTTGGCGTACAAAATCTCTTATAGATCTCTTACTAGAGACGTCAATGCATATTCTTAACTTATGTGGTGTAAGCTCATTAGCTATCTCTGCAGCCTCCTCAGGTGTGAGATCCTTCCTGACTCTCCATATAACCTTTACACCGTATAGAGATGCTTCATCAACTATGCTTACCATCTTTTCTAGCTCGTCTACATGATCTAGTATGAGCTTCTCAACGTTTAGGTAATCTATAAGGTTTAGAAGTCTCTCTATGATATTCTTCTCTAATGTCTTTGATACACGGATATACTCTACTCGATCACTAAGAAGATCCTCAAGCTCTACAGCTAGGAGAGGAATGAATCTCTCGAAGTCTTCTGACATAACCATCTTTGATATATCTAGCTCGATCTTGTTTGGATGCAGCATCTTAACATACTTTTCAATCTTCTCCACGTCTTTCAATTTTCTCAAGATGAGAGATGCTAGGATCCTCATGTCTCTATCCAGGTACCTCCTCTATAGAGGAATCTATGAACCTTCTCGCTTATAGATCCTCCTCTAAGCTCTATTAACCTCACTTCTAGACCATTCTCGTATAGTACTACTATCATCATTGATGGTATACCTGTTCCTCCTCCACCACCCCAAGCACCTGTAAGCGATCCAGGGTTTAGATGTAGAATGTTCTCGAATACTCTAATAAGCGGAGAATGAGTATGACCACTAATAAGCACGTTCACTCCTAGTCTTCTAGCTATCTCCGTGAGCTGCACAATGTTTCCTCTAGGACGTACCTGATGTCCATGTACTACTCCAAACCTTATGGAGGCTATAGGATGCATGAAGGTCTCATGTTCTGGAAGTGGAAGATAGTCCATGTTTCCTTCAACGGCATATACTGTTCTTCCAAGCGTCTTAAACCATCTATACACGTCCTCGTCTGTGAAGTCTCCTGCATATACTGCAATGTCGAACGGTTTCTCGCTATCTATTATCTCGAGAAGTCTTGGAGGAACCTCGTCAGCTCTATCATGTATGTGTGCGTCTGATGCTACGAGTATTCTTACTCCTTTACTCATCTTATTCTACCTTATGAGAGTAGGTATCTATAGTTATCTCAGCAATATCGTAACTATATGCTAGGAACCTCCTTATGCTCTCTATGAGAAGTATGACATATGTGAGGAGCTCGTTAGCCTTGACCATGCATAGAGGACATGCATGCTTCATGAGGTTGTCTACCAGTCTTATGCTGACCTTACGTAGCTCAAGCCTCTTCTCAAGTATCTCATGAGCTCTATCTACGTCCTTCTCTACGAAGGACTGTGTAGCCTCTCTCAACACGTAGCATGCTGAGTGTCCTAGCTCTGTAAGCTTCTGAAACACGTCACCGCTGAGGCTCATTGACACGTTTATGGATAGTATAGCCTTTGATAGATCTATGACACGTGTAGCATGATCTCCACATCTCTCTATAGATTTTGCAACAATTAGAGCAGCTATCAGCTCTCTCGGATCCTCTATCTCTAGCTTGGTTAGAAGCTTCTGATTTAGAACTCCCTGATTAACTAGTCTGTATACTAGGAGGTAGAGTCTATCTATCTCCTCATCCTTCACACTTGAGTCAGGTATCTGCTCTATTACTGTCTCCTCCTTGTCCGCCGTTAACAGCCTAAGACCTTCTCTCAACATGTTTATCGCCATGTTGCTCATTCTCTTCAATATCCTACGTATGGGAAGCTCCTCTAGGTTTGTTAAGAATCTTACTATCATCATGTTGTACCTCTCGTCAACTATCTCAGCGCCAGGAAGCTTCTCTCTGATGAAGCTCTTAACTACCTGTTTTATTCCTGGATTATCATCCTGAAACTTCACTATAACTGAGGAGGAACCTGACAGGTATAGTCCCATGAGTCTGCGTAGAGACCTCGCAAGCTGTGATGTTGATACGACGACTTCTCGCATAGACGATTCTGAGATCCCTTCCTCATTCTGAGAGTACGGTTGTATTACTATGCCATCTCTGCTCCTCTTCAATATCACTACATCACCAGGCTTGAGACCGAGAAGCTGTACCCACTTCTTAGGAATGGTAACTGCTACTGAGGATCTTCCGAGAAGCTGTAATTTTCGAAATTCCACATCCTCGATAATATCTTCAGATAGACGTTCTTCACGAGACATCTCTCACTTCTAGAATATGTATAGCCTGCTAGTTTATAAGTATATAGCATTAAGATATCTAGTGTCAGAGAGGTTACCTTAGGTCACACCTACATGGAATAGAACCACATTTCGGACATCTTCCAGGGTACTTCTTCATGGCAGCAGTCTCCATATCTATGCCTAGGAGATTACATAGGCTTGCTAACCATGCTAGAACATCAGCCACCTCTTCCTCAATGTTCTCCTTATCATTCTTCATTATTGCTCTAGCTAGCTCACCAACCTCCTGAACAAGCCACATGAACGTACGTTCAATTCCTCTTCTAGAGTCTCTCTCGTAGTACAGGTTCCTCATGAGCTCTTGAAACTCTCTAATAGTGACCATACTATAATAGAGACCGCAACTGCTTTAAACTACTTGCCCTACAATAGCTTGAGTAGATGAAGATTGATTACCGCTCACTAGGTCTCAAGGTAGGTCTAGAGATACATGTACAGTTAGAATCACAGAGAAAACTATTCTGTGAATGTCCTCCAGTAATAAGGAATGATGAACCACATTTTAGAATAGTGAGAAGACTTAGGCCAACATTAAGCGAGCTTGGTGAGGTAGATCCTGCAGCACTCTGGGAGTTCAGAAAAAGAAAGACCTACATATATGAAGGCTATAGAGATACTACTTGTCTAGTAGAGCTTGATGAGGAGCCACCACATGATCCTGATCCGTTCTCTCTAGAGACAGCATTACTCATAGCTAAGATGTTTAACGCAAAGATATTTGATGAGCTCTATGTTATGAGGAAGATCGTCATAGATGGATCAAACGTGTCAGGATTTCAGAGGACTATGCTCATAGCTCATGATGGATTAGCAACATTCTTCAACTATAAGGTCCCGATATGGACGATAGCTCTTGAGGAAGATGCTGCAAGAAAGATACAGGAGACAGAGAGCTACATAGTGTATAGATTAGATAGGTTAGGAATACCACTCGTAGAGATATCTACAGGACCATTAACATATAGTCCAAATGAGATAGCTGAGATAGCTGCATGTATAGGATATAGCATAAAGCTGACAGGTAGAGCTAAGAGAGGAGCTGGAACAGTAAGACAGGACCTCAACGTCTCGATAGAGAGAGGTGCTAAGACAGAGATCAAGGGAGTACCAGATCTATCGCTGATACCTAAAGTCATAGAGTACGAGGTCATTAGACAGCTCAACCTTCTCAAGATAGCTGAGGAGCTGAGAAATAGAAACGTTAGAGAGGAAGAAATAACAAACGACTATGTTGATATCACAGACATATTTCAGAACACTAGGTCAAAAATGATGAGAAAGATCATTGAAGAAGGAGGAAAAATAATTGCTCTCAAGGTTCCAGAAGGATTTAGAGGACTCTTCAAGATCGAAGTACAGCCAGGAAGAAGATTTGGTACTGAGCTCGCAGACTATGTGAGAGCTTGGACAAGCTTGAAAGGAATATTACATAGCGATGAGCTTCCTGGATATGGCATAACTAGTGATGAGGTCTCTAGAATATATGAGAGGACTGGTGGTAGACCCTTCATAATTGTTGCTGGAACTAACGAGCAGGAGCTTGTTGATGCAGTAGACGTGTTGGTGAAGAGACTTAGACAAGCTCTACATGGTGTTCCAGAGGAGACTCGTGCTGTGAATCCTGATGGAACTACGAGGTTCATGAGGCCTAGACCTGGAAGTGCAAGAATGTACCCTGAGACTGATCTGAGACCTGTCAACACGAGAAGGCTCATAATAAGGATAGAGGAGGTGAAGCTCGAGACCATTGACAAAAGAGTTGAAAGATACGTGTCCATGGGTGTCAGCAGAGAACTAGCAGTACAAGCCGTGAAGTCTCCTCATGCAGAGCTCATCGATAGACTCATAGAGAAGTATGGAGATAAGGTACCTCCAAGCGTGATAATATCAACACTCATCATGACTTTAAAGAACCTTCAGAAAGAAGGTGTAGACATATCTAAGATAACTGAAGAAGATGTAGAAGAATGTATAAGACTACTGGCCGAGAAGATCATTGTTAAAGAAGCAATACCAGAAATACTTAAACAAGTAGCAGAAAAGAACATGAAACCTCAAGATGTAGTAAAGACGCTAGGTCTAAGAAGATTAAGCTATGAGGAGGTTCTAGAAGAAGTTAAGAAGATTATAGAAAAGACTAAGATAAAAGATTTTAATAAACTTCTTGGAGCCTGCATGAGAGAGCTTAGAGGAAGAGCAGATGTTGATGATGTTAGAAGAGCTATAGAGTCAGTACTTTCAGGACGTTAATAAGGTACTTATCTTCATTATGTACTCCATTAGCAGCACTATATCTCCTATATCGAATCTACCATTATTGTTAAGATCGCACTTGACTGGAGGTCTTACATGCTTTGTCAAGTATTTCAATCCTAGCACGACGTCTCCTATATCTATCTTACCATTACGGTTGAAGTCACAGTAGAGGTAGCTTGCTACTGTAACGTTCTTCCATACTGATCTTCTTGCTGTTTCTCCAGTCTTCTTTGAGTAGAGTGTAGCTTCTAGATGTATCTCTTCTATACCTCTAGCATATGAGTGTATTCTCAATACTAGTATTGGAAGCTCCATGTATGGTATGTTGCTGAACTTTAGGTCTACTATTATGGTGGTCTTGTTCATGAGGTAGATCTTCACGTTCTTCTTAACATTTTCAGGTATCTTGACTCCTACTATATTTGATAACTGAGGCTTCTTTATGAATATCTTTACCACGCCTCCTGTAAGAGATGTACAATTTGCTAAGTATATTATTATCTGCTGATCTCTTCCTACTACTAGTGATGGTGGTGTCAATATGAGTACTTTACAGTCCTCTAATGATCTTAGGAGAGTTATCGTGACAGGTATCACGTGCTGCTGAATCTCGTATTGTAGAGGCATCTTCTCTACACGTGGTATCAGTAGCAGTATTGTGCCGTGTCTCACTGTTATTAGAGAGTTGTTTCCTTTTATGAGTAGTGTTCTTCCTTTCTGATATATGTATGCATGCACGCTACCTGTGCTCAGTAGAATTCTATAATGACCCTCGTATGGTATGTTTAGCTGTATGTAGAGTGGTGCTCTATACCATACATAGGCTGTTGTTCTAGTCCTGTTCATGTAGACTGGTCTCACCTTTAGCTGTGGACTTGGTGGGAAGCCTTTCACATAGCTTATGTATGCATCATATAGTAGATCTATGATCTTCTCTGATGCTGATGGGCTTGGAGAGCTGTATATCATTCTCATAGTTCTCATGTTTAAGCCCTCTTTTTCAAATATGTACCACATCAGTGGAGCATAGACGTAGTATGATAAGTAGCTTAGTGATTCACAGTAGTCTTCGCAGTACCACCATGCGCCTACTCTTCTCATACATATTCTCATACATCTCTCATAGAGCACATACCATGCCCATGCTGGATCATATCTATACCATCTATAGTAGAACCATACTCTAGACCATCCTACCAGTGATGGAAATGGTGTCATGTTCCATACGAAGTATGGTGCTGCTACTGCTCCACCCTCAATAGTCCACCAGTTCTCTTTCCAGTACTGTAGAAACGTGGAGTTTCTCATGTAGTATGTCTGTGCTGAGTGAAATAGCTCATGAGCTACTACGTCCTTCAGGAATGCGTATACTGGATGAGGCATGGATTCGTTGACAGCTACTAGCCATACACATCCTACGCTTGTACCATTTCTAAGAATATAGAACTGTGGTGTTGTTACTCCAAGAACTCCCTTACCAACCACGTTAAGGTTGTATGTAATCACTACGAATGGTGGACCTAGGCAGGGATATGCTATTCTTATACCATGACTCAGGTACCAGCTCACTACATGTCTCACATAGTTCACAAATGTTGAGAACTTGAAGTTTCTAGGCTCGTTAACTGCAGCTATGAGGAAAGGTCCATAATATGCGACATCTTTCTGAATGTTCTTCACACATACTATCTTTGACAACACTACAAATGTCTCTCCAATATTGCCAATAGCTATGTAGAACGATGGGTAGGACACGTTTACGGTGACCGTGATTACCGACGTAGTGTTAGGATAGAGTATTATGGTCTTCTCAAATGGTGTACATAGCGACGAGAAGAAGTCACATATATATACTGTGAGCAATGTCTCGAGAGGTCTCTTAGAGCTTGATACGTATCTCACGATTACGCTCATGTTGAACTTCCCTGGCTGAACTATGTACGTAGTCTTTACAGGTGCCATTATGATTCTAGAGTATGCATGTACCATAAGTGATGTACAGAGTGTTATTAGCACGATTATGGTTATTAAGTTCCTGATAGTCTTCACTGTTCTCGCCTGCATCCAGAGAAGATTTACGAGGACACTATTTTTAAAAACTATACATCGAGTTAGATATAACATGCCTAGGCTTCCTCTACTAATAGCAGCAGCTATAGTTGCAGTAATAGTGGCAGCATCGTTCATGCTGCTCAACGCTAATCATGTGAAGAACCAGAACGTTAACGTGAACGCTCTTGCGGGAAAATGTATAACTCTGAAAAGTATTAACAAGACCATGATTGCCATAGTCAGTGTACGTGAATGTTCTTACTGCAGTCTAGTTAAACAGAGAGTTCATGTATACGAGATAATGCTGGTAGAGAATGGCAAGGTGGTGTGTAAGAGAAGGGTAGACATTCCTCTACGAAGTGGCAGTGCACTAGTATATTTACCATGTTTCCCAAAGGCTCCAGGAGTATATAAGATATGTGTGAAGCTTAGTACTGGAGAGACTATATGTGAGAAGAACGTTCTCTTCGTCGTTATGAGATGAAGATCTAGACGATTATTACTGTGTGAAAATATCTTTAAATACTGTTCTCGAGAGAGTTCTGTGTAATGTCTACAGCATACATAGTGACCGATACGCTTGGAGTAGTTGCGCTCGATGAGGAGGGGAAAGTGATAGATAAGGTGCTCTATGAAGGACCTGACCAGGTGATTGCTCAGAAGCTCACAAGCATAGAGAAAGGCGAGCCCATACCTGAGATAATCAAGCTAGTTGAACTAGTCAAGTCTAGAGGCTACAACACCATGGTGCTTGAGCATAAGGAGCTTGCAAGAAATCTTGCATCAATGTTCAAGGATGTTGAGGTAAGAGCAGAGATACCTAGCAAGGGAGGAGACATGTTTAGAGAGTACTTCGAGAACAGGTACATGAAGGAGATCTACGGTATAGAGAACTTCTGGGACTACTATAAGAGAGTGTACGACATAACGGTACTACAGACCCGTCTCAAGCTGAGAAAGGTAGCAGAGAAGAGAGACCTATTCATAGCAAACGCAATAAGCGCAGTAGACGACTGTGACAAGATGATGAACCTAATGGCTTCAAGACTCAGAGAGTGGTATGGACTACACTTCCCAGAGCTTGAGGAGCTCGTTCGAGATCATAGAGACTACGTGAAGCTACTCTACGAGCTTGGTCACAGATCTAACTTCACTGTAGAGAACATTAAGAAGGTTCTACCAAACATATCAGAGGAGAGAGCTAGAAAGATAGCTGAAGCTGCAGAGAAGAGCGTTGGTGCAGAGATGGCAGAGTTCGACCTTGATGCCATTAGAGCCTATGCTAAGATATTCATAACAGCTATGGAAGCTAGAAAGAAGCTTGCAGAATACATCGACGAAGCAATGAAGGAGGTTGCACCAAACATAAGAGAGCTAGTAGGATCACTACTAGGAGCAAGACTGATAAACCTAGCCGGCGGACTACTCAAACTTGCACTACTACCAGCATCAACAATACAGGTACTCGGTGCAGAGAAGGCACTCTTCAGAGCATTAAGGACCGGTGGTAAACCACCAAAACATGGCGTCATATTCCAGTTCCCTGAGATATTTAGAGCACCAAGATGGCAGAGAGGTAAGATAGCTAGAGCACTAGCAGCAAAACTAGCAATAGCCGCTAAAGCAGACGCATTCACAGGAAACTTCATAGCACCAAAGCTCAAGGAAGAACTAATGAAGAGGATACAGGAGATAAAGACACTCTACGCAAAGCCACCCCCAAGAAAGCCAGAGGCAAAAGCAAGACCAAAACCAGCACCAGCGAGAAGAGAAGGAAGAGGAGGACCTCCTCCACCACCCTCAAGAGGAGAGAGGAAACCTGCACCGAAGAGGTAGTATCTCAACTAGATGTTTCCGCTTTTAAATAATGTTGTAGAATACTTGAGATCGTTAACTGGGGGAGGACTACTCTTCATAATATTATCAACTTATGTAATCTCGTTTCTATCAAACTGTATACCATACCTCACAGTTCCATATCTTGCATTAATATTCTTTTATTCATCATTATTTCCTAGAAACTTTGAGATAGTGTTACTCATAGTGATAGTGTCGAGCATAGGAGCAGCTATGGGAAAGATAGTTGTATATCTCATAGGTAAATCTATTAGAAGATTCATAGTTGGAAAAGTCTCTGAACGAGATATAGAACTTTTCAATAAGCTTGCTGATAAGGGAATATTTTTTGCAATATTTATCTTTGCAGCAACTCCCCTACCTGACGATGTCCTTTACATAATTGTTGGCGCATTAAGATATAGTCCAGTAAAGTTCTTTATAGCATGTTTAACAGGTAAGATAGTTATAACAAGCTTTGTAGCATTCTCTGGAGAAGTTATTGGAGAGATAGTTCCTTCAAGTCTAGTAGTCATAGTATCGATAATCATAACTGTACTCGTCATATTATTCATGAGGAGAATAGATTGGGAAAAACTTGTCAAGACAATGGTTGAGGAAGGGGCTTATAGGACCTTGATGAAGCTAGTATCTAATCCTAGAGAGTTCCTGAGACAGTATACTGAATCAGAAACTCCGGTTCCACATCATTGATCAGAGTTGGCAGGCCCACATCATCTATACTACTCTCGCAGCTGACTCAATATCGTCAACATATACACATAAGGCTTCCGCTATCTCTCTCTCGCTTAGGTTAAGCATCGGTGATATGTCTAGTCTCATTACTGTGTAATACTCTCTACATCTCAACAGTACGTAGGCTGCCTTTTCCTGCTTATCTATTAGCATATATGTACAGTAGTTTACTAGGACTAGGTCTTTCCCAAGCCAGACCTGTCTATTATTTACTATGGCTCTCCTACATATCTCTTCTACTCTTCTTACAAGCTTCATGAATGCTGATACGTCTCCCCTCTTAGCATCGTCTATTAGCTTCACTATGCTTTCACTCATTTCTGTACGATAGAAACATTTAAGACTATCTTATAAAGCTTAATTTACATGTACAAAAGTTCTTAATGTGAGAACCGTATGCAGGAGAGCATAGTACTTGCAATAAGCTCAGCAGAAGAGTTCGTGAAGAAGATGCTTAACGTAGCTACAGTATACGTATTTCGTACATATGGTGTAAACTGTAAGGTCTTCAGCATGTTTTTACTATCTCCTGGAAGAGTACTCAAAGAACCATCTTCGGTATGTATCTATGCTAGTTCTAGAGGAGAACTCACATATGTTACTTCTCTGTCGTTAGAGAATCTTACGAGAACTGTTAGATCGTCTAGGAGAGATGTAGTGATAGCTTTAGACATGTATAATCCTCCATGTACTGTCACTGTTAGATTCTTATGCTACCTATCAGACCTTGTCGACCTAGAGGTGAGAGAGCTAGAGTTTGCCTGTTCTTTTGAGATATATGAGGAGGTTTCTGATGATGAATATGCATATATGATATACTCTTCTCGAGATATTGATCCGAAGACCATAGCAAGGATAGTGATAACAATGATATTGATGAAGCTCTATCTTGAGAACAAGATAGATAAGGAGACTATCGACAAGATGGCTAGCGAGATGAGAGAGAAGTTAAGAATATTATGATGATCCTACTCTATCGAAGTAATGTTCGAGGTAGAGGTAAAGTATAGAGTTCCAGAAGAGCTCTATGACAAGATTGTGAGAGAGCTAGAGTCTAAGTGGAAGTTCATGTACGAGGTTGAGGAACATGACATATATCTAGCACATCCTTGTAGAAACTTCGCTGAGACAGATGAGGCTTTAAGAATTAGAACTGAGAAAAGAGGAAATCTTCATCACATAATACTAACATATAAGGGTCCTAGGATAGGAGGAGAAGGAAAGACGAGGGAAGAGTTGAGTACTGAGGTGGGAGACCTAGAGAGCTGTCTAAAGATCTTTGAGAAACTTGGATTTAGAAAAGTTGTTGAGATATTGAAGAGAAGGAAGGTCTATTCGAAGGAAAGTTATACGTTAGCTCTAGATGATGTGGAAGGTCTTGGAAAATTTGTGGAGATTGAATGTGTTACTGATAGTAGAGATCTTGTAGATGAATGTGCTAGAAACATTAAGAGACTTGCTGCAGAGCTTGGTCTCGACGATTCTCTTATCGAGAGAAGAACCTATCTTGAGCTTATGCTTGAGAAGAAACCTCTTTATTAATCAGCTAGGATAGTTATAGGTCGTGAGTAATAGAGCGTCTTCACAGCCTTCACAACCTCAGGGACAGGAAACTGACATGAAGTTTAGTGAGATTGTTAAAGTTCTGGAGGCTATAGAGGCTACTACGCAGAGGACAACTATGGCTAAACTTCTTGCACATCTATTACGTAAATGTCCTCCGCAGGTAATAGATAAGGTGATATACTTCATACTTGGTGACTTAAGACCAAGCTGGGAGGGAATAGAGCTAGGAGTTGGAGAGAGACTCACAATGAGAGCACTCTCGTATGCTTCAGGAATACCTCTTAAACAGATAGAGGAGCTCTATAAGAAGCTTGGTGACCTTGGAGAAGTAGCTAAGAGAGTCATAGCTATGAAACAGCAGAAGGCTGCTCAACAAGGCACAATCTTAGCATTTCTCCAGTCGGGTAAGCAGGTTCAGAGAGAGCTTACCATAGGTAGAGTCTACGATACTCTGATGCAGATAGCTAAAGCTACAGGAGAGGGAGCCATGGATCTAAAAGTCAAGCTTCTTGCATCATTGTTTAGTGACGCTAAGCCAGAGGAAGCTAAGTACATTGCTAGGTTCGTTGTTGGAAGACTTAGACTTGGAATCGCAGATATGACGATACTAGACGCTCTTGCAACAGTCTTCAAGGTTAGAAGAGAGGATCTCGAGAAAGCTTATCACGTATATCCTGACCTCGGGTACATAGCTAAGCTTCTAGCAGAGAAAGGTCCACAAGCTCTACAGGAGATAAAGGTCACACCTGGAATACCTGTACAGCCCATGTTAGCAGAGAGACTGAGCTCAGCTAGTGAGATACTTGCAAAACTTGGAGGAGTAGCATTATGCGAGTACAAGTATGATGGAGAGAGAGCTCAGATACATAGGACAAAGGATGGAAAGATAAAGATCTTCAGTAGAAGACTCGAAGATCTAACACATGCGTATCCAGACGTTGTGAAATATGTAGAAGAGGCAATAAAGGCTAGAGAATACATAGTCGAGGGAGAGATAGTATGTTATGACCCAGATACAGGAGAGTTCAGACCTTTCCAAGAACTAATGCATAGGAGAAGGAAACATAACATAACCGAGGCAATGAAGGAGTACCCAGTCAAGCTCTTCCTCTTCGATATCATATATGTTGACGGTCAAGATCTTACAAACCTACCACTAATAGATAGAAGAAGGAGACTAGTAGAAGTCTTCACACCAACAGAGAACGTCGAGATAGCTAGATGGAGAATACTTGACTCAGTAGAAGAAGTTGAAAAGTTCTTCCACGAAGCAATATCACAAGAATGTGAAGGACTCGTATGTAAGAGCGTGAAGATGGATGCCATATATGAGATGGGATCGAGAGGATGGTTATGGATAAAGTACAAGAGAGATTACAGAAGTGAGCTCACAGACACGCTAGACCTGGTAGTAGTAGGAGCATTCTATGGTAGAGGAAGAAGAGCAGGAAAATATGGTGCACTACTAATGGCAGCATACGATCCTGACACAGACATGTTCTATACAGTATGTAAAGTAGGAAGCGGGTTCACAGATGAGGACCTCGTGAAGCTTCAACAACTTCTAGAACCATATAAGATACCTCATAAACATCCTAGAGTAGTAAGCAAGCTAGAACCAGACGTATGGTTCGTACCTGCAATAGTCCTAGAAATAGTTGGAGCAGAGATAACTCTAAGCCCACTACATACATGTGCAATGAACATGGTCAAGCCAGGATTTGGACTTGCAATAAGATTTCCAAGGTTCACAGGAAGATATAGACTTGACAAGAAACCTGAACAAGCAACAACGGTGAAGGAGATTTACGAGATGTATCTTAGACAGAGAAAGATTAAGATAGCTGAAGCAAAAGCATGACAATTCTATTTAACCCTCCTACAGAGATACTCGAGAACCTTAACTATCTTCTCAAGTCTAATATTATCACAGTTCCATAATCTCAACTTCTCTACTGTACCATCTTCACGAGAAACTATCTCATAATCAAACATGTACTCTTTCTCAAGCTCTCCCTCTCTCACACGCTCCATGTCCTCACTTTTAAACTTTTCTAAAAGATTCTCTTTAACATATTTTCTAAACCTCCAATCATCTTTCTTTAAAGGAAACTTCAACAGTATCTCAACATACTCATCTGATCTAGAGACTTCTAGACATTTACTTATCCTCTCCTCAACTTTTCTTCTCTCCATCATGTACTGTTCTGCCGTTGTTATAGAGCTTGTTCTAAGTATTGTATCGATAGTCTTTAAAAGTTCTTCATAGAATCTTAAGCGACTTCTTAAGATTCTTATCTTCTTTTCTAATAATTTTCTCATCCTGAGAAGTCTTTCAATTTGTTCTTCACCGATTCTCACGGATATACCATAAAAAGTATAGTACGTATAGTATTAAAGGTTTGAAGACGACGTGCTCAGGATAGGAGCAATAGGACACCTAAACATGGACATATACGTCAGAGTCGAGAAGCTTCCAGACCCAGACTCGCGAGAGACCTGTAAAGAACATTACATCTCTATTGGAGGAGCTGCAACAAATTACTCGATAACACTCACGAAACTAGGAGCAGAATCTCACCTATTCATAGCTAGAGGATCAGACATCATAGGTGAGCTACTTGAGAACACTCTAACAAGTATGAAAGTGATTGTTCACTCAAGAAAGATCAATATTCATACAGGAATGGTAATAGTCATAGTAGATGACAAAGGTATAAAATATATGATAAGCATACCAGGAGCTAACAAACATCTAGACCTATCTGACAACGACGTAGAAATTCTGAAGAATCTCGACCATGTTCATGTAGTGACATCTGACGAGAACGTGCTGAGAAGGGTTCTAGAAAAACTATATAACGTTAAAAGCATATCACTAGGATTTAGAACAGAAATAGCAAGACTTGGTATAGATTTCTTACTGAGATTAAATACAAGATTTAAAATAATGTTTCTTAATAGACCCGAGGCTGAGCTCCTCTTCTCTACAAAGAACATGGAGGAGATCAAGAGAAGATGTAGAGAAGTCGTAGAAAGCTACATGCTATGTGATGAGATAGTTATAACACTTGGAGAGAATGGATCACTAGTATGTGGAAGAGGAAATGTAGAGATCACAGTTCCCGCATTTAATGTAGATGTTGTAGATACTACAGGTGCTGGAGATGTCTTTGCAGCAGTATACACATTTTCGAGATTATGCGGACTAGGTTATGTAGAGTCTAGCATTTTTGCGTCAGCTTACGCAGCTTTAAAATGTACTAGAAGAGGTGCAAGCAATGTTCCTAACGTTGATGAGGTCTTGGCCTTCTTAGAGAGTCAGGGTCATCGTGATGTCTCTTATAAGGTTCGCAATATTTTCAGTAGAAAAGTAAATTTATAAATACTCACAGCATAATAATACTCGTAACGTTGATGCCGACCTCTAACGGAGCTCTAAAGGACTGCGAAGGACCAAAGTGCCCAGAGTTTCGATGTCTTAAGAGGTGTTTAAAGATAGTTAGAAGGGGTAAAGATGTACAGGTAATATGTACGTTAACTAATGATGTATGTATAGGAGCTAAGTGCCAGTTCGCGTCATGCATGGCGAGAGCCTTGACGCCAGATGGAAAATGTCTCAAGAGCAGGAGAGAGGAGGGAGAGAGATCTCCCGAGATGGACATTGTGCGAGAAGCTAGGAAGCTTGAGAAGGATGTTGAGAAGGTTAGATCTAAGCTGAAGAAGATAGGTCTAGAGGACTATCTGTAAGGTGAGCTAAGATAGATATAGTCATACTAGCTGCCGGTGTTGGAAAGAGATTGAGACCTCTCACGCTGATCACACCTAAGCCTCTAGTACCATTATCAAAGCGTGGAAGCAGTCTTCTAGCTCTACTAGACTCAGTAGAGAAGTTTCTACACGAGGATGAGAGGATATTCATCATATTTGGATACTGCTCTGAGCCGTACTGTAGGTATCTGAAGTATAGAAATGTTAATGTGGTACAAGATTATAAGCTGAGAGGTACTGTAGGTCAGTTAAAGATTCTGCTAGATGGTTTTAACATACGTGAAGCCTTGATAATTAATGGTGATCTAGTGATATCGGAGAGATGTCTTGAAGAGATATTTAAGAAATGTAGAGAAAGCACATCACGGTTTGTTATGTTTCTGCTTGAGAGAAAATTCAAGTATGGTGTCATAGATATGTCAAGTAACGTTCCTAGATGGGTAGAGAAGCCTAGTTTTCTGACAGTTACAGGAATATATAAGATCGATATGGAACTTGTGAGAGAGATCCTAGATAGAGCTAGCAGAGAATTCATGGATATGAATGAGTTTGTCACATATTTACAGGAACATAATGTGAGTATGGAGTACGTATGTCTTAGCTGTAGTGAGGATGATATTATAGATGTTGGAACACCTCTCGATTTCGTTAAAAGTCTAACTTTATTAAATAAGGATGATATTTATGTAACGTCTGCGGGATAGTAAATATGTCACGTAGTGCTGTATGCCCTGCTCTCAGAAAGGAGGGAGAGATCTACATATGTAACTTCACTGGAAAACCTGTTAACCCATATGCCTGGTACTGTTTTCTAGACTATGTAACCTGTCCAATATATATTAGACATAGAGGAACAAGCACGGTAGTAGAAGCAAAACCTGAATCCTCAACAGTATCTTCAGAGGCTAAGGTAGAGGAGGAGAGAAGAGAGGTTACAGAGGCTAGGAGAGAAGAGGCTGTGACTTCTCTCGAGGTTAGGCCTAGTGGTGAGTATGAGGATATGATAATGGAGGATCTTAAGAGAATAATAGAAGAGTTTGAACGTAAGGTATCAGAACTTGATAGAAGATGGAAAGAATATGAGGACTATGTTAATAATGTGAGAACACTATTCGATAAGGAGAGAATACTTGTTGAACATCATCTAGAGCTTCTTAAGAGAGTCATATCAATGTATGAGCTTGATTTGAAAGAGCTTGATTATAGGAAGGATCTTGGAATACTTGACGATGAGCAGTATAGCAAGCTGAGAGAGGAGATAGAGAATAGACTTGCAAAGCTCAGAAGAGAGTATGAGGAGCTTATAAGAAGGTTCGAGTATGTTACTAATGGAGTACTATCACACGTGAAGAAGCTATTAACAGTGATACCTACGCCAGAGGTCGGTAAGCTGAGAGTCGTATTAATGAAGCTTGATGAGCTTCTAAAAGATGGTAAGATAAGTAGAGAAGTATATGAGAGACTTAAACGTGAGCTTGAAAGTCTATTAAGCTAGTCATAGTATCTAGTGGTAATATGTCTGTCACAGAGCTTGAAAGAAAACTTAACACGTACATCTCGGCGATACAGGAGTTCGTTAATAAGAAATATGAGGAGTATAGAAGAATGCTTGAGAAGGTGTCTGAGCTATGGATGGAGTATAAGAGAGCTGTAGAAGAATTGAAGAGGAGGTGGGATGTTGATAATGCACTCATATACTCAAAAATAGAGGAATTGAAGAATGAGATGGATCTTGCAAAACAGATGATAGAAATGCTTAGAGTAAAAAGAGAACTTGAGATAATAGACGAAGAGACCTACAGTTCAGGTCTAGCAACCTTGAACGAGATAATCTCAAGAATAGGCTCACTATACGAGGAGCTGAGACAGAAGTACGATGAGATAGAGAACAAGATTAAAGAACACTGGATAAGATCAATAGATACAATGGCTATAAGTGCCGAGAAGATAGACATGCTTCTACAAGAGATAGAAAACGCTAGAAGTAGAGGAGAGATAGATGAGACAACATACGAGAGACTTCTCAGAGATCTTGAAGTTCTGAGAAGGGTTGTGCAGGCTCTAGAGATAATTAAATCGACTCCACGATACTAGTCTTAGGCAAAATCTGCTGCTAGGTCTCTCCTGCTTGCAAATTCTGCTCTTCTACCAGGGTTCCAGCTTCTGACTGGTCTATAATATCCTACTATTCTTGTCCACTGTTCTATGTTTTTGCTACCACATTTTGGACATTCCCATAATATCTCCGTGGTCCTATACCCACAGTCAAGGCATATGCTCTGTGTTGGCGCATAGCTCATGTATACTATGTCAGTGTTTCTACATATTGTTATTATGAGCTTCTTCACTCTATCTTCTGGAACAGGCCTATGCACAAATATGTGCTTCATTACTCCACCTGTGAAGAGTCTCTGAGTCTCCGATTCTACCTTTATCTGTGTCTCAAGTCTCCAGGTCGAGTATGGTGGCGTGTTCTGGCTAGTGTAGTATGGCTCTTTTCTTCCCGTGTATGGATCTACTCCACATGGTATGTAGTCTCTATACTTTGGATATCTCTCCCAGTCTAGTCTAGCAAATCTGTAGCTGCTTGATTCTGCTGGTGCTTGCTCTAGGTTGTATAGTACTCTATCCTCTTCTTCAAACTCTTCAAGTATCTTACCCATGTACTCGAATGTTCTCCTATATACTGATATCACGTCTTTAACATATTCTCTACCGTCAGGACTTATCTCTCTCATCCATAGCCTAGGCTCATTAAGCACTATTGCAGCATACTCAGCCATTCCAGTCACCGCTATAGTATTGTAATAGTACTTGAACGGATCGTACTCGTCTATGTATAGTCTCGTCAGTGGGTAATATCCTAATCTATGAAGCTTCACGTATCTTGCTCTTAGGACGTTGAGTACCTCTCTACCAATGGTCATGTACTCGTACAGTAGCTCGTCAATATACTTCTCAGCGTCTCCACGCATTGATGCTTCTATAGCTATCCTAGGAAGGTTTATCGTTACATATCCTATGCTGCCAGTGCTTGGTGGTAGAGCCCATACTCCTCTACTCATATGTAAGTACTCTGCTACCTTTCTCATATCGGCAGTTAGTCTACAGCAGAAGCTGAATATTCCTGTTCTATCGCTCGTCAAGCTGTTCAGGAAGTAGAAGCTTCCACGTTCAGCTACTGTTCTCCAGAATAATCTAGATAGCTCTTCATCCTCTTCTACTATCTTTATCCACTCTTCAGTAACTATGACGGTAGGTATCGGAAACGTGTTATGTACCATGAATATGTTTGCTAGAAAAGTCTCGCTACTCGTAGTGAAGTCGTAGACGAAGTTATTGTATGGTACTCTTCTTATCTTCACTATTCTGCTCTTCGTTATGAATCCTGAACCATCAGCACATGCTGATGTCATGATCTCCTTGACCCGTCTTTCAACTATTCTTAATGGCACGTCCACTATGTTTATCACTATCCTGTACTTCCTACCCTTCAATCTCTCGACCTTGAAGGGCGTTGCTAAAGTTGCTAGAAGATATACAACACTCATGAATAGTTCTCTTCCAGTGATCTCGATCGTTACGTAGTCTGGATTCATGCTACCATATAGGTCACTCACGGCTCGTAGAGCCATCACTCTTCCACTCCATGGTGCTCTAAATATGATGTCAGGTACTCTTCTAGATGCTTCACCACCTATGAGTATCCTCAAAGGTTCTATTACGAGCTCTGTTCTTATTCTTACCTCTATGACTCCTCTATCCTCTCTTTTTCTCACACGAGGCTCAATATTGAATACTCTCTCTATGGCCTTGACCGTTCTCTCCGCAATCTTCTCTTCGTCAAGTCGGAACCTTATCGTCAGCTCATAGTCACCCTCCTCTCTCTTTCTACTGAAGCTTCCACGTAGTGAGACCATGGTAAGCAGGTACGCTAGCTCATCAGAGAATTCTACTATAGCAGGAATCTCATACTTTGATCCGCTTATCCTTATCTTATCGTCTCTAGTTAATACTCTAGGATCAACCTTGTCTAACCTCATTATCTTACCATCAGTAAACTTCACATAGAGTCTAGAGGCTATTTCAGACCTCTTTAGAACCTCTGCAAGATTTATCTCGTTTAGCTCTTCTCCAAGACTTGGTATGAACAAGGTTCTTACTAGAAACTCTCCTTCTCTGAGCTCACTAGCCTTCTTACATGTTACCTTCTCACCATCCCAGACCAGCACTGAATGAGATCCAGTGACCTTTATTGTGAAACCATCCTCAGTCTCTATCTCATATAGCTCTCTCTCCCTATGCCTTACCACGAATAGTACTCTCTGAAACGTGGGTATCCCATGGGCAAGTCCGATGACCTCGAAATCTATACCTACTCTAAATAAGGGCAGTATCTCGTATCCTGCTCTATTTATCGTCATCTCACCATACTTCTCAAATAGTTCATCAATAATGCGTCCTATCTCACATATCTTGACCTCGTTACCTACCTTCACAATAGTATACTCATCACCAGCTACACTGAACGGTCTACCGAAAGCATCTCCCTCAAGAAAGACCTCACACAGAGCCTTGAGAACTAGCTTAGCTTCCTCAACGTAGTCTCCTAGTCTTCCCACTATCCTACCACCAACATATGCAGGAGCGTTATGGTACTCTCTTACTCCCATCACTAGCGTAATGTTGCTGAAGGGAGTCTGATATCCTGTTCTTGTAGTATAGTTTAGATTGTATATGAACCTCTGCATGCACTGCTTAACCTGCTCATAGCTCAGCTTATCATGAGCAACGAAAGGTGCTAGATATAGGTCGATAGCGTTCAGACCTATAGCTCCAGTCCTCTCCTGAGACATCATCATTATGAAGTTAGCTAGCTGATCAACGGCAGAGTCGAGATGCTTAGGAGGTCTAGACGTCACGTTAGGCGTTATCAGACCTTTCTGAAGTATTCTTGCAGTATCTACACCACAGCAGTAAGGTAGAAACCATCCACCGTCAAACAGCTTGTTAATATGTAACCATCCTTCCCTATGTGCACGAACTGCCCTAGGAGGAATATACTTGAGCACCTCCTCGAGCACGCTCTGCTTAGCAATATACCAGAACATGGTTATAGCTGACTCATTGACGTTAGCATTCTCTCTAACAAGCCAGTTAGTCCTGTTAATGTATTCAAGTTCTAAATCTACTATCCTACTCATCGATACTCGACTACTAATTTACCTGAAACAAATATAAACCCCATTAACAATAACAGGAGAAAGAACATATAAGAGACACTGCTTAAAATATCTCAGAGGGATATAAAAACGTTTACATGAGAAGATGATGACTACCCCGACCCCAGAAAGATGAAGAGTGGTATTACAACTGATCGAGAACATGCATATAAATAAGAGAGCGAGAATATGTTAGAGGAGTAGTGATCGAAGTAGAGATAGAGAACTTCGGACCAATAAGAAAAATAGAGAGTCCTGATAACAGGATAAAAATAAACGACCTAACCCTATTCATAGGTCCAAGTAACACAGGGAAATCACTACTAATGAAATTACTATACGCTATAACAGACTCGGTAAACGATGTCGTGAAAGATCATACTCGACAAATACCTATCATAGCAAACTCCTATGTAAGAAACTACATACTTGAAGTCGCTACTAGCCTAGGCATAGAGAATATACAGGAACTATTATTAGATAAGGATAAGCTAGAAAGTTTTCTATATAATTACCTGAGCGAGATCTTGAAAGATATCAAGAGGACTTCAGAAATAAAAATTAGAAGAATATTTTATCCAGAAACTATTAGGGGAAAAGTAAGGTTAGTGATAGATGATCTCGTGGTAATAGAATACGATAACGGTAATGTAAGTGTAGAAGTATCTCAGGAACAGATTAAACAAATTAGAAAAAAGTTAAGAGAAATTATAGAAGATATTAATATAGAGATAAAAGAGAAGAAAGATGAGAAGATTATAGAGATCTCATATAGGAAAGGTTCATTAAACATATATATGAGCAGAAAAGGCCAACCTAGACGCGTAGATCTAACATACATAGATGCTCTCTGCCATGTAGTATGTATAGCATTGAGGGAAGCCTTAAGCGGAGAGCTAACTAGAATACGTAGACCAATAGGTCCAATCTATCTTCCAGCTGGTAGATCATTCATTCTCGAGAGAATAGATAGTCTAGTCTCGATGAGGTTAGCTAGAATATATGAGTCTGAAAGTGGCGGAGATCTAATACTTGATAAGATGTTATGGTTGATTACTAGATCTCTAGACATGTATAACATAAGTAGAAGATGTAGATCCACCGTAGAGAGAGGTGAAGAAAAAGACGTACTTATGGAGTTAATAAGTAGAGTTATTCAAGGAGATGTTGAAGTTATATATGATAGAGAATTAAGAAGATATCAGATATTTATAAAGTTAGAAGATAAGAAGATTCCTATTAAGAATACTTCAGCAAGTATAAGAGAGGTTCTACCAATACTACTTTTTAAAGCATCTGAACTTCTAAACGACATATATGCAATATTTATCGAAGAACCAGAAACAGAACTACACCCGGAAAGACAGATAGATATTGCTAGAATACTTGCAGCACTCACTCAAGAGAAACTGAAAGTTATTGCTAGCACACATAGTGATCTTATTCTCCAAGAACTTGCAATACTCGCTAAGGCATACTCTCTAAAGAAGGAAGAGAGAGTAAAGGTGATAGGCGATGACATATATATTGACCCAAACAAGCTTAGTGTATACGTGTTCACACGTGAGGGAGTAATATTTGACTGGAGTGAAAATGTTAGAAATATTATAAAGATGGGAGAGATACCATATATATCTGATGTTCTTCAAAAACAACTTATTACAATACTCAAAATAACACACCAAAACTCTGAATATGCCAGTGCTAGAACATAATGAGGATCTAGGCGTATTTTGGTGTCAAGATAATTATTGTGGTACTGAGCTAAGATCTAGAGCGATAATGTTATTCATAATTGTTGATAATGATAGAGTGAGAACTCAAGGTCCGAAATGTGATGTTATGATGGTATTGAAAGATGATATAAGAGGTCATGAGAGACATGTCTTATTATTGCTCGAGTTTAAATATATTAAAAATCTAAAATTCGTAGAAGATAAAGGAGAGAGAACACGATTGATACAGGAACTGTTAGGTAAGTATCATAATTGTGAGACCATTGCTAAAACGTTAATGAATATATATAATATTGATATAGGTCCTTTAAAGGTTCTTATCGTTCCATCATTTATATATAACATTTTTCTAAGAACGTTCGGAGTAGAGTTATCTAAGAATAATATCTTGATTATTCCTTGTGAGATCGTATCTTTAGAAAATATGAATTACTGTATTGTGTGGTATCATGAGTTTATTAAGAAGATATCTAGTACTATATGATTGATCTCAGTACTCGGCTTTGTCTTCATTTTTCTGCTAACTTCGGGTTCATCATTCGCCGAATTTTTCTAGTATTCCCATGTAGTTTCCTATTATATTCATTACGTCGAGTCCTCTTATT
>JAADCU010000076.1 GCA_013154355.1 Thermoproteota archaeon
CCCCCTGTACGGGGACGGGATCTCCAGTCCCGCGCCTTGGGCCTGGCTCGGCCACCCCGGCTGTCTTGTGTCTTATTCTACCTAGCTTGGTTTTAAAGACTTTCTTCTAGCTTCTCCTTATTATGTATTTTGTTACTAGCTTTGCTATATCTTCAGGTTTTTCAGGACTCTCTTCTTCCAGAATCTTTCTAGTCTCGTAGAACTCTCTCATGTATTGCTCTACATTTCTAATTTCCTCTTCTAGAAGCTCTGGATACCTAGATAGTGGACATTCTGGATCTAGATATGTTCCTGGTATATATACTGGATATGTTCTACATGCTATTGGTTTGAAACTATGTATTGAACATCCTCTATCTGTAAGAAATATACATCTACCCTCTACTGCCTTTAATGTCAATATAATATATTTTCCATGGTTAAGTATTTTTACATATTTTCTAACTATATCATACACGTCTTCTCTCAATCCATTAGCGATTCTAGCTATATCATGAAGATTCAACTGTACGTACCATGTCTTATAGTCAAATCTTCTACAGCATTTTGAGCCACAGCTCATGCATATCCTATATTTCAATTCTATCATATCCATACTTCTTTAATAAGTATGCTCATCTGATAAATATAGTTATGCTCGATGACTCAACGTTCTGTAAATGTATTGAAGATAAGTTAGAAAAATGTGAGGATCTTAGAAAAAGCTTTGAAGACTGTTTAAAGCATTATGAAGTAGTTAAAGAGATGTTAAGTTGTGATAATTTTATTAAATTCCTAAACGAGCTTCTAACGAAGGAAGAATGTATATCATATCATCATTATCTTCTCTACTACATGACTTCAAGATGTGTTACGTTTAGTGAAAATTTTAAGAATATTATTAATGATATTAAAAAGGTTCTTGATAACTATTCTAGTGATGTTGATAGTATTCTGAAACTTATCGATAAAATATATGAATCTTATGTTAATCTTATTCTAAGATCAATATTCCGAAAGAACCTTACACAGTACGTTGAGCTTGCACTTATCTGTGACATCTTAACGCGACTTCAACTATATGTTGACTGTCTATCTAAGCATAATTATGAGTATTGTAGAAATATAATGTGCTCTATAAGATCTCGCGTCTATGCTCTTCTCTGAAATATCTCTTTTGCTTTAAGACATAGTAGAAAGATCACTATTCCAAGACCTGTAACTACGAGCATCGATATCTTGACAACTGTTGGTGATGCAAATGTTAGTGGTATGAACTTGCCAAGCATGTATAGTAGTACTGTTGTAGTTATTGTTGACTGTAAGTATCCTCCTAATGCTGTTCCTAGTGATCCTCCTACATATCTGAGTATCATGTTTATTCCTGTGAGAAGTCCTACCTCTTCTACGGGGACTGATAGTACTAATAGGTTTATTAAACTTACTAGCAGTGCTCCTATAGCTGACATGACGAGACATGCTGCTGCTATGACTTGCCATAGATTGAGGAGATCTATTAATTGAAAGATTATGCCGCTCACTGCAAGATATATAGCGGATATAAGTAATGAACGTTTTACACCTATTCTAGGTATTATCCTACCAATAAGTCCAGAAGTTATCAACATGGTTAGTGCAGGTATAGTCATGTAGTAACCTGTCTCAACTATTGTTAAGCCTAGTCCTGCAGGTTTAGGAAGCTGTAGAAATATTACGAAAACTTGAAAGAACATGAACATTCCTAGACCAGCGACGACTCCAGCAAGATTGCTTACTAGAACATTTATTTCCTTAAGTCTAGATAATGGGACAACTGGTTCTGAAGTATACCTTTCCCACTCTACGAATGCTATGTAACATATTATTCCTGTAATTATTGACCATATTACTGCACTGTAAGTCCATCCATAGTGTGCTGCTACCTCAAAAGCGTAGCATAGGAACGCTGTTCCTGCAGATATGAGCATTATACCTATGTAATCTATCTTTGCAGATATTGTAGGTCTATACTTCTCCTCTATTAGGAAATGTTCTACTGGTATGAGACCCCACGCTAATATTGCTGCTGTATGAAACAGTGTTCTCCATCCATACCACTCTATGACGTGTGATCCTACTACTAGACCTATGATTGATCCTATGCCAAACATGGCACTTATCATACCCTGTGCTAGTGGAACCATCTCCATTGGTAACTGCTCTCTAACTATGCTGAACGCTATGGGGAACATTGCCATTCCTACTCCCTGTATTGCTCTAGACATTACTAATGATGGAAAAGTATATGAGAAGCCGCAGGATGTTAATCCAATGGCATATATTGTGAGCACTATGAGTAGGATCTTCTTTCTACCATATATGTCACTGAGCTTTCCCATTAATGGTGTTGATGCTACACCACTGAGGAGATATGCTGTAAGTATCCATGCTATGTCTGATTCACGTACATGGAACTCTCTCATCAATCTTGGAAATGCTGGTAATATCATTGTCTCTGTGTACATTGCTAACATTGCTAGGAGAGATAGAACTATGGTTATCCTGATCATGTAGCCTCTTGTTACTCTATCTAATTTCTGCACGTGTCTGTGTTAGAGATGAGGTATATATGTAATACGCATCGAGATCTGTCTAACACGTCTAACGAGTAATGCTTATATTACATTATAATGCTCTCCTCGACATGGAACGAATGTCGAGAGATATATCTAGGATATTACTTGTGACGGTCTTAATAACGTTTATAACACTCATCACAGTAGGAAATTGTCAACTGGTGAACATAACGCGTGGAAACACGGGCACAATTAGCATAAAACCAGTAGCATACGCATACTGGATACAGCCTAGAGTACCTGGACCTGGAACCAGTCCAGCAGTACTGAGAGTAGTAGTCTTTTTACCAAAGGTTGAGGGAGTCAAGTATTTTCTCAAAGATGTAAGAGTAACCTTAGACTTTCCTGAAGGTATTGACTGGTTTAGTGGTCCACAGATATGTCACATACCGTACATGGGACCTGGAAGCAACGTGTCCTGCATATTCTATCTCTCGATCGGTCCTGCACTACAGAGCGGCCTCTACGAGTTCAAGATCGTGATATACTATGGAATATACTACGTCACCTCTCAGGGAATAATAGGTAAGGAGACCTGTACAGTATATAGAGAGAAGCTTCCCATAATTGGCACGTTAGGAGTAGAGGTCGTTGGAGCATATCTCGGTGGTAAGAACTTCGAGATAATTGGGCCAGGTATGAAGAATATTCCTCTCACAATAATAGTCATGAACACGGGAACAGACACGCTATATAACGTTAAGCTAAGACTTAGATTATCTTACCCTATATATGCTACGAAGAACGGTAAGAAAGTAAAGTATCTGAACACTACTCTACCAGCACTACCTCCTGGCAGACCAGTAACACTTACATACATAGTAAACCTCTATAATAATGTTACAGGTGGTTGTTATAGCGAGAAACTATACGTGACCTATGGTATAAGAACAACATGGAGTCTCAACACTACTTTTCGAATATGTCTACCTGAGGTGAAATTTAGTGGAGTAGCAGCATTCTGGGGAACGCCAACTAAGATAATGACTGTCGGTCCAGGATATAGTAGAGTACCACTCACAGTGATCTTCATACCTGACACTGCCATAAGTAACCTCTCAGTATGCATAGAATTGAAATATCCTCTCAGAGGTCATGGACTCCTATGTAAGAATATTGGAACAGTTATTCCAGGAAGAGAGGTTCCAGTAACATTCATAGTATCAACATTACCCAACGTTACTGGAGGAAAATACCCATTAGAAGTATACTTCATATATGATCACGTAGAGGAGAGACACACAGTCAAGATAGTGATAAGTGAGCCTAAGATAAAGATAGCTGCAGCTGTTCCTACACCACCAGTAGTTCTTCCAGGAATGTATGGAGTAATGCTTAACGTAACATTACTGAACATAGGTCCAGTATTTGCAAAGAACGTGACCGTGAAATTAGTACTACCTAGAGAGTTCTCAACATATACACCAAACATAACAGAAGTAACCTTACCAGTAGTTCCTCCAGGACGTGAGATTCCTCTAGTATTCATGTTTAACGTTCCTAACAACATAACATCAGGAATGTACAAGCTTATCGTAGAAGTAAGATATCTAGATAAGGTAGAGAACTATACTACATACCTCAAGGTTCTTCCAGAACCAGTATTCAGGATAGTGAGAATAGACGAGATAGGATTCTACCCAGGCTCGAGCAAGGCAATACTCGTAATATATCTAAAATACGTCAATGGACCAGAGCTAGAGGGAGTAAAAGCTATACTATCAATACCTAAGGTATTCACATTCCATGTACCACAGAACAATCCACTAGCAGCAATGACAGCAAACCAGATAATCATAGGTGACCTACATCCAGGAGAGACAGTCGAGCTAACGTATCTACTAGAGGTTGATAGTTCAGCACCAGTAGGAAAATATAGAGCAACACTCATGCTCCTATATACTCCTAAACCACTTGTACTCGCATCTATTAGAAAAGTACCAACACTAGCTAAGAGCATACCTGTAACATTGACAGTACGTGAAACAGTTATGACAGTAATGTATAAGCATATACCTGAGATAATATGTGTAATCTTCATAATCATAGCAATAATAGCTATCGCAGTAGCAAGAGCTAGAAGAAAGAGAAGATAAAAGAACTTAAGAAGATACTACATCCATAACGTGTTAAGACATGAGTAGATGTACTGGTCAATTACTAAGAATAAGATTTCTAGAAACTCCTCTACAGAGAATATACGGCTACGAGCTCTATATAGACCTATCATCTCTCAGAGAAATAACACTAGGAAGAAGTCCTGAAAACACGGTAATTATACCAGACCCCTCAGTCTCGAGAAGACATGCAACATTATGTAGAGAGGGAAACAAGATAATACTCAAAGATCTTGGAAGTAGAAATGGTACATACGTGGTAAATAATCATGGAATATATAAGATAAATGAGGTCTATATAAGCGATAGAGTACTTGTGAGATTAGGACTTTTCACAGTACTGGAGATAGAAGTATATTATTGAGAATTCAGATACGGGCCTTTTCATCACTTTCTCTCAGCGAACCGGATTTCCATCACTCACCTTCACATGCTGTAGATTACATATATATGTTTACTCTAGTATCTCTGTATCACCCATCTTTGCTAAATATGCTAGCTCTGTCTTCTCCTGCATTCTAGACATTTCCGTGATAGTCTTCTCTATTATTGTTAAAGCTCCTCGAGGACCTATCATGGGCCTAGTAGTCTCTAGCTCATCGACGGTAGGATAGAATACTCTTACTAGTGGTACTCCTATCCTGAGAGCCATATCTCTCTCGTACGATGAAGCATATATGATCTCTGGCTTAACTTCTCGAAGTCTATTGAATACTCTTACTCTATCTACGACTATTTCAGCGATATTACTCCACTTCGATATTTCTTTCTCAGTATACTTATTTGGTAATCTGACACCAATATAGTCTATCGTCTCTCCAAGCTCCTCTTCTAAGAATCTAGCTAATGCAAATGCTCTCCAAGCTTCTCCAACTATGGCTATTCTCAGGACTCCATATATGCCCTGTAGATACGTCTCTACATGTCTAAGTCTTCTCTTAACGTTCTCATAGACTCTTCTAACATATGAGTAATCTGGAGAGATGTTGAGTTCTCTACATATCTTCTCTAGAAACTCCTCCATGTTAACCATACCGATAGGATAGGGCACAACTACGTACGGTATTCCGAGCTCCTTCTCCATGTACTCAGCAACTCTGATACCTTCACCTCCAAGCACTACGTTCAGACTAGCCTTGCCAATCTCTTCTATCTTTCTCGTGCTTGTCCAGGTAAGTACACAGTTTACACGTATTCCAAGTCTCTCTAACGTCCTCTTAAGCTCGATGATGTCAGGATACCAGTGAGGCTCATCAGCATGAAAGCCTAGTATGTTTGCTAGCTTTCTCTCCTGTTTAATACCTCTCTTCATAAAAGTCTCACATATCTTCTCTAACGTCTCTTCGTATGTTGTTTGTTCTTGTTTTGTGTATCCGTGTGCTTGTATGTGTATTATTTTTGATTTTACTTGTGGTGTTATTTCACGAA
>JAADCU010000001.1 GCA_013154355.1 Thermoproteota archaeon
CATAGAGCTGTGACAATTCCACTACTACTTATAGGTATCCACTCAAATACTCCCTGCATTATCGCTGAAAGGATAACGATAAGATCAATACTGTTCACAAGACCGTCAAGACCTAGAGCTAAGTTATAAGTTATTTGGTCGACATCGCAATGTACCTTTATGATACCTGTATCGTAAAGCTTATAACCATACTTCAGAATCTACAATATGTTACGCAGTATGATTCTCGAGAGAGCACTTAAGAGATTACTCGTATTCTCAGTTCTAGGAGTACCTATAACATTGTCACTTGTTGTCTTATTTTTCTCAAGAATATCAATATGGTTCTCGGTAATAAACTCTCACATACATGTTCCAGTACAGGAGCTGGATAAGATGAAAATAATGTATCTGACTCCGTATCTTGCTATCGCATATCCATCTAAGGAAACTCTAGGATTATTCATAGCCGTGTTAATAATTCTCATAGTAGTAGGTCTTACGGTAGCGTTCAAGTATGTTCTTCCAGCATTTACTCTGCTAAGTGAGCATTATTCTGAGAGATTTGAAACAGTGGTCTCTCTGTTGAAGACTGGTATTCTAGGCATTGCTATATCGTTGTTAATAATGATTATCTCTGGGATTCTTGGTTCTTTGCTGGTTCCGCAGATGTTTATCATATGTATGATATCGTTACTAATGCTAGCTCTATCTATACTTATTACAGAGATAGGTCTTCTACTCGGTTTATTAAAACTTGGAGAGGTTACAGGCGAAGATTTGTTTAAAATATCAGCACTTATCAATATTATTGGAGCAGCTATGCTAGTAGCATTTACGTTTGTTGGTGCGGCTCTTCAGATAACGTCTTTGATTCTTCTATGTCTAGCATGTATGAGATGCTTGGGAAGGAGCAAGTTGTCAGGTACTCCAACCCGTCATCATGTTCTCAGTTCCGCTGAAGTTACATCACTGTAATGTAGTCTCAGTAAGCTTATTTAGATCTTACTTTACCATTACTGAACAGTGGTAGCGAGAAAACTTGCTGCTGGCATAAGATTACTCAGCAGATACGCTATACTAGGTATTGTAACCAACACGGTCCTAACAGTATTCTTAGCATCTCTTAACGATCTCTCGATGATTCCTGTAGCTTTCCTCCAAGGTTCTCTAACATCCTCTTTATACGTGTTGATGATGTTGATGATAGTGTTCTTGCTTGTGATCTTCGCCTTCTATAGGTATCTTGTACCTGCCTTTGATAAGTTTGTTGATTATGACTGGAGGTACCGTAGTGTTACTGTTCTGGTTAAGATATCTTGTGCAGTTCTTACGATAGTGCTCTTGTTTCTCATACTTGTTCTCTATGTTATGATGTTTTCTTCTCAAGTCTCAATATTTTTTATAGAAATCTTCTATATCATTCTTTTGATTGAGTTAGCTAGCTCATGTACTCTTATTGCTAGTCTCTCTGTAGGTTTCTTAAGATTATCTAGAGACCTTAACAAGAGATTATTCATCTATATCGCAATCCTGGAAGTTATCAGTCTAGTATTATCATTGATATATTACCCTATCAGCATCATGTTAGCATACGTGTACTATGTTCTTCTATACCTTGCCTGTAGATCTATCTTAAGTAGAGTTGATTGAGAGCAACCTTATAGGTATCTTTCCACCCTCAGTTATAGGATGGCTCTGCTTGTCAGACATTACGAGTTTGGTAGAATAGTCATTGATGGTAGAGAATATACGAGAGATATCATTATTACTCCAAGTCGAGTAATAGAGAACTGGTGGAGAAGAGAAGGTCACAGAGTATGTCTAGAGGATCTATATAAGTATGGTGTATTTGACGAGCCTTTCGAGGTCATAGTCTTTGGAACAGGTTATCATGGTCTTGTAGTGATAGAGCCAGAGGTCATAGAGGAGTTGAAGAGGAGAGGCATAGAGTACATAGCTCAGCCTACTAGAGAGGCCGTGAACACGTATAATAGGCTAGTGAAGGAGGGTAGAAAGGTTGTTGGAGCCTTTCATCTCACATGTTGATCTGGTTTGATGCTTTAACTCCAAAGCAGGCACGTATAGGAGCCATACTTTTTCAAGAAGCTTGTAAGAGAGGTATCGGTCTTCTATTAACTAGTAGAGAGTACACGTATGTAGATGAGACCTTAAGACCGTACAATGTTCCCTATATCAAGGTCTCAGATTATGGTGAATCTCTTCGTGATAAACTTATTAAATATGCTGAGAGAATTCTAAACTTAGTAAAGATCTTACCTGAGTTCGATGTTGCTGTAGGTTTTCCAAGTCCTGACATGCATAGGATAGCTTTCGGTCTTGGAAAGCCTATAATAACGTTAACAGATACTGTTCATGCTGACAAGGTACATAGATTGTGCCTGCCTTTATCAAGTCTAGTTATTGTTCCCGAGATCATTCCGTTAGAATATATATCTAGGTATCTAGTACGTGGCGAGGAGCATAGAATAGTGAGATTTAGAGGAATATTTGAGATCATGTGGATTAGGAGACATGTTCCCGATAGTTCAATATTGACTAAGCTTGGTCTAGAACCTGAACAGTACGTCATAATTAGACCTGAGGAGTCTCGAGCACACTACTACGAGTACGGTGACAAGATTGATATATTATGCACAATAATAGATAAGGTACTTAAGAAAGGTCTAAAAGTCGTGTTCTTCCCACGTTATAGTTTTCAGGAAGAGTATGTTAGAAGAATCTTTGATGATGATAGACTCATAATCCCTAAGAAAATTCCCTTAAACCTTCTAGATCTATACAAGTATGCTCGCCTAGTAATAACAGGTGGATTAAGCATGGCTACTGAGGCTGCTCTCATGGGTACTCCAGCAGTATCTTACTTTCCCTCTAAGACATATATCGAGGACGTTCTACATAGTATTGATGCTCCACTGATAAAGGTATCAAACATAGTTGAACTATGCTCAATGATAGATGACCTACTTGAACTAAAGAAGACGAAGCCAAGAATAGACGAGCTTGAGGACCCTACTGACCTCATACTTAATAAGGCTCAGGAACTATGTAGTAAATGATGAGGGTACTCGTCATTGGTCTTGGTGAGGTTGGTAGACCTCTCTACGAGATCATTAAGGAGTGTGATAAATTTGAGGTATATGGATACGATATTGATCGTTCCAGGACAGTGAATAAGCTTGAGGAGATTCCTAGACCGGTAGACTATGTACATATCTGTATACCGTATAAGAATTTTGAAGATTTCATAACATATTTAAGAGATTATAGGGAGGTTTTCTCACCTAGGCTCATGATAATACATTCAACAGTTGCTCCAGGAACAACGAGAGTACTACATGATAGATTCATGAAATATGGTACACATGTCGTACATAGTCCTGTCAGAGGCGTACATAAGAAAATGAAAGAACATTTGAAGTTCTGGACAAAGTGGATAGGAGCACCCTGTGATACCTGTAGAGAGGAAGCTAGAAGACATCTAGAAGAGATAGGATTTAAGGTCAGACTAGCATCAAGTCCTGAATCAACAGAGCTTGGAAAGCTATGGGAGACCATACTGAGAGCAGTCCTGATATCGACATGGCATGAGATTCATAGAACAGTAATGATGTTTGGAGGAGATCTTGTAGAGATAGGAGAGTTCATAGGAGAAGTACATCAGGTTCTTCATGATAGACCTGTAATGTATCCAGACATAATAGGAGGACACTGTCTGATACCAAATACGGAGCTACTACTCAAAGTATATGAGAGTCCACTTCTAAGATTCGTACTTGAATCGAATGAGAAAAGAAAAAGAGAGCTAGTACTTGAGTCAGCAAGAAGAGACGTAGAAAGATTAAAGAACTTCATATATGAGAAGCTAATAAATAGAAAATACTTTGAATAGATGATGAAGGATCAACCGTGCGAAAGATGAGCGAGACTTGCATGGACTGACTATCTAGTAGGACCAGAGTAAAAATATCTGAAGAACTCTCTAGAGCTTAACACAAGTATGTGCGAATCCTGTAATCTATCTTTGAGAGTAAGTAGATCACTATCATCAGTCACGATAAGTACGGTACCTGCAAGAGAGAACCTATAAGCAAGAGCAAGTAGCTTAACATCATCTATGTCATTCATACCCCTACTCTGGGCTTCTCTTAATACACTTTCAGCAATATCACATATGAATACGTTGATCACCTTATCTCTAGGAAAAATATGAAGAATATTCCTCAGAAAAGGCTTAAGTAAGAAACGTATACCTGATATACTAGATTCTTCAATTATCCTATCTCTCCACTCCTCTTGTAAAGTTTTCACCTGTCGTCTACTGTGAAATTCGCATTTCGTATCAAAAAGAATCTTCATACACGTATCAGGATTAAGAACAATGCTAATAATGAATAGACAATAAGGATCTCCTTCAAGAGCTTTCGAAACTATGTTAGAATCGATAATTACATAATAACAGCTCATCTTCGCTTTCTCGCAATCATGTGTATTATAGTTAATGCATCTTCAAGATCCTCTTCGAAAAGTCCTTCAGGCCATAGCTTGGGTACACCATTCTCATCTAAATCTATAGAGGTTATATTTGTAAATCCCTTCTCTTTATTGAGCTTAAAATAGTATATAGATACCTCGCAAGGTTCAATTTTGCCTTCTGCTACTCTCCTCATAACTCTATATATCATAAACGGACTATGTGTTTCTAGAACTACTCTACACTTCCTTCTCTTTGTTAGATCTATTAGAAAGTCCATTAGACGAGCTTGATAACTAGGATTTAAATAGAGTTCAGGATGCTCAATTATGATTACGCTATTCATATAGCTCATGCTACAGGCAATAACTATAGGTAGAATATAGTACGTACCTGAACCACTTGCCGCAATAGTGCTCTTTAGAAGTCCTCTCCTCACTACTATTCTAATACCAACATCAGGAATCTCTTGAAGCTCTAAATCATCTATATCAAAATAACGCCTTAAAAGATCATTAAAAGAATCACAACCTAGAGCATTCGCTAAGCCTTCAAGATCTTCTTCATCATACATCTGAGCAACATATAGATCAGATACTGGAAATCTCTCAACACGTGAACGAAGTTCAAAATATGGAATATAGATACAAGGTTCAAACCTAAATCCAGGTATAAATATGAGGCTTTTCGGTTTAGCATCCGGTTCCCAGGAGCTCCACAAGTCATCATATATCCAATACAATATTAATCTACTGGTCTTACTCTGTTTAAAAATATTCTTAGCAACTCTAGAATTATTACTAAACGAGTAATTTTTTATTATAAACTTCTTACCATATACTACCAGCTCTACTGCTCCTTCTCTAAGAATAATTGAGATCCGTAATCTATCTAGGTGTATGGATCCCTCTAAAACTATGGTCTCCTTGGACCTCTTCTGAAGATTTAAGGTTATCGAGATCTTCTCGTTAAAACAAGTATCTATCTTACTAAGTAGTTCAAATATGTTTGAAATATCTAAGCCAATCGTTAATAAAAGAACAGTTAAGATAATCTTCTTTACAGTCTTCCTATCTCTTGCTTGTGAAGTACTTGATAGTGCAATCTCGCTGCTTAGCGTGAGAATGTGGAGTATTTTTTCTTCTTCTGTTAGCTCTGTATCAGTTAGTGTGTTCTTTAAAATCTCTATGAGATTGTATATTATTTTCTCAAAATCCTTATCATAAGATTGTATTATATCTCTCACCTTGCTAACTAAAACTTCTTGTTCAGGAATTTCTAACATTTTGTTTGACATGAGTTCAGCTACTATTGTTGAGAACAGTTCTATAATATTGTTTATTGTTAATCCTTTCTCAAATGTTATACTAATAGTCGTATGTTCTGGAGTTTCTCTAACGACTTCTTCTAAGGGTATTCTTGCGAATCTTGAATCTATTATTAGGTCTACTAGTTGTAGTAGTGCGTTTATTATCATTGTTTTTCCGCTAGCGTTGTCTCCTATCAGGATTGTCACCGGTTTCAACTCTATTTCTCCCTTCTCTATGCATGCATATTTTTCTACGGTTATCTTAGTAATCACTATCTCCTTGTTATAAGATATTGATTTTCTCTGTTTAAGTTTACTTGATGTTATATTATGAGTATCTTGAACATGTTTAAGTACTCTTATCGTGTCTATGATGTATATCGTATATTTTATTATTGTTTATCAACGCTTATCTTTAGTGTTCAGTATCATGATTTAGCTAATATTAACATTTATACGTCTGTTCTAGGTTAATATGTCCAGGTAGTCCATGTCTCCTAGAGTGCTCAAGAGTGTTAAGGATAGATCAGATAAGTGTAGCATACTGCTCATGGGCTTAGAGGGATGGCCTGATGCTGGAAAGGCCGGATCTGCTGGTGCTGGATACATATCATATAAGTATGGTACAGATATCGTATATAGGGCTGATCCTGATGAGATATTCATATACTCGGTATCTAGACCCTACGTAGAGATAATCGATGGTGAAGTACGTACACTGAACATGCCATATCTCGAGGTTGGGATAACGGAGATAGGAGATAACAAGATACTCCTAGTGAGAGGACATGAGCCTCATAAGCTGTGGAACACGTTGATAGAGGACTTTCTAGAGATAGTCAGGAAACACGATGTCAAGCTTGTAGTTACGTTAGGTAGCATGCTTGATGATTCTCCACAAGTAAAGGTGTCCGTAGTATCGTCTCATAGAGAAGGCATAGATATTGCACGTGGATCAGATATGGGAACCGTGACGTACTCAGGACCCTGCAGCTTCTATACAGTCATGTTAAGAAGATTCAGAGACGAGGGAATTCGAACGATAGGTCTCTGGGCACATATACCATACTTAGAGTACTATAATGTTCTAGCACGCTATAGTATTGTAGACTGGAGAGGAGCAGCACTTCTCTTGGAGAAGTTCTCGGATATCACAGGAATAAGGATAGATCTTGAAGAAGCCTATGATAAGGCTAGAAGTGTAGAATCGATACTTAGGTCAGCATCTAAGGAGGAGGGTTCAAGATACTTCATGTGAGTTTCCAGAAAGTTTCATTCTGATAATGTTCATAGCTTTCTCATAGAACTCTCTCTTAAAGTCATAGAACTCTACACGTATCTCCTCACTATCTAGAGCAAACACTCTATAATTATCTACTGCTTCAACACATTGACAGGACTCTGGTAGAGATGCTACAAACTTAGCTACCTGTACAGGTCCTGATTCTTCAACAATTATGACCTTGCTTCTCCTCTTATCACTAACTTTCTCACCTATCTCATTATCAACATATATGTCTCCATATAGTCCCATTTTCTGAGGAATATCTAGCAACATGTCGTAAAGCTCAGGTAGTATCTCAAGCCTATTTATGCGATATCTAGTACATAGCTCGTTTACTATACCGTAGATGTCTACTAACGTTAATATTAGTCGAACATTTCTTCCTTCTGATGTTCTACGTACGCCACGTATTACACATGTTCTCTTAAATCTTTCTACTCTAACAAGATCGAGAGTATCAACGTAGCAGTATGATCTAACATAGTCTATAATGTTTTCAAAAGTTTCTAAATCACCATAACATATTCCTACAAAACCGCTTGACCATGATGGCATTGCTATTCCTACGATCATGAGTAATGTTACGATATTCAAAACTTATAAGTCTAGACTATTCCTAGCTATGGAGAGCACATGGCGCAGCCCCAGATACAGGTACAGAAGCTTACCAAGGTCGTAGTCTGTCCAATAATAGAATATATTGGAGAAGATGCTATAAAAGTAGTCGAAGCTCTAAGAAACATAACTACACCACCAGAAAGGGTTAAATGTCCAAAATGTGGACAGGAAGTTGAATCTAAGAAGTTTGCACTACATCTATCAAAACACTGTAGGTTTAGTGGAAAGAACATAATATGCGACATATGTAACGAGAAATTTAAAGATATGGGAAAGTTTCTCAGACACATAAGAGAGCACCTAGTTGTTGGAGTACTCAGAAATGGTATGTGGGTATGGTACTGTACAGTATGTGGAAGAGAGTTCACGTGTAAGAGATCAGCTCTCGTACATGTGTTAAAGAAGCATGAAGTTGAGGAATGAACATCCTCTTAGAATTCTGTAGAACAATAATATTACTAATACCAGAGTACATAGCCAACGGTTCTCCGCCAGTAATATCTAAGATTCTTCAGGGAAAATGTACACCATTAGATGGTGGTAGAAACTTCATAGATGGCAGAAGAATTCTAGGCGATGGAAAGACTGTTGAAGGATTTGTAGGAGGCGTACTTGCTGGATACTCAATATCGTTGATAATATACTCTATAGTGATAGCTATGCTTCCTAGAAGAGTATTATCTCTTCTCTATATACCTTCTCCACCTCATGTGCTTATTCTATGCATATTAGCGTTAAGTGGTGATCTTCTTGGAGCATTTATAAAGAGGAGGCTTGGTCTTGCTAGAGGTGCTCCAGCCCCCATTCTTGATCAGTTGGACTTTCTGATGTTTCCACTATTGTACATGTATTTCATACTTGGAGTACATGACTACTATATTTACATCATTGCTGTACTATTCACATTGTTCATGCACTTATTTACGAACTATGTAGCATACAGGCTAGGAATAAAGAGCGTACCATGGTAGTGTTAAGTTTAAAATATGTTATACAGAGTCTAACATAGGGCTAGACATGTCTTCAACACAGGCTAAAGTACTCATAGTAGGTGACAAGTATACTGTATACACGTTCAGACTTCTAGGATTCGACGGTGTCATAGCTGAGAAAGCTGATGAGGTAATGAAGATTCTTGAAGATGTTAAAGATAGAGACGATATTGGAGTAGTGCTGGTAACATCGAACCTCGTCAATCAGATAAGGGACTACTTTAATAGACTTAGATTGAAGCTGACTAAGAAGATAATAATGGAGATCCCCACTCTCCGTGAAGTGAAGTATGAAGCTGTTGATTACTTATCTATTCTAAGGTCTGCCCTCGGTATATGATCAGCAGCGTGGATTCTCAATCATCTACTCATCACTTAGGACCCTCATCACTTGTCTCTTAACCTTAGAGGAACCAGTTAAATACTTCTCTCCTAGCATACATGTGGTGAATAGGAAACTTAGAAGTAGAGAGGTCTTAGAGGGATATCATAGAGCTCCTCATAGAGCATTACTTAGAGCTGTAGGATTATCAGAGTCCGATTTTGAGAAGCCTATAATAGGGGTAGTGTCATCGTACGACGAGATCGTTCCTGGACATGTACATCTGAGAAGGATTGTTGAGGCAGTTAAGGAAGGTGTTAGAGAAGCTGGTGGTGTTCCACTGGAGTTCAATACTATTGCTGTATGTGATGGAGTAGCAATGGGTCATGTAGGAATGAAGTATAGTCTCGTAAGTAGAGAAGTCATAGCTGATAGTGTTGAGATAGTTGCTGAAGCTCATAGGCTTGATGGTATTGTTCTCGTAGGTAACTGTGATAAGGTTGTTCCAGGAATGCTCATGGCTGCGGCAAGGTTGAACATTCCTGCAATATATGTTAACGGTGGACCAATGCTTCCTGGATCATATCGTGATCGTAGGATAGATATCAAGGACGTGTTTGAAGCTGTAGGATCTTTTGCTAAGGGGAAGATAGGTGAGGACGAGCTAAGGGAAATAGAAAGAAAGGCCTGTCCTGGACCTGGCTCTTGTGCTGGTCTCTATACTGCCAACACTATGAATATTCTTGCAGAGGCTCTTGGAATGTCTCTACCCTACAGCTCTACGATACCTGCAGTATCTGGTAGAAGATTGGCAGCTGCTAGAGATGCTGGAAGAATGATAGTTAAGCTTGTGGAGATGGATCTCAAGCCTAGAGACATAATGAGGAAAGAAGCTTTTCTTAATGCTATAGCTGTCGATCTTGCTCTTGGAGGCTCAACAAATACTGTGCTTCATCTTCTAGCTATTGCTCATGAGGCTGACGTGGATCTTAAGCTAGATGATTTTGATATGCTGCAGGAGAAGGTACCATACATATGTCCGATATCTCCAGGAGGACCTTACTATGTTGTTGATCTCGATGAGGCTGGTGGTGTACCTTCTTTGATGAAGGAGCTCTCTAAGATAGGTGTAATTCATGGAGATGTCATGACCGTGGCTGGGAAGCCTGTTAGAGAGATCGTAGCTGAGGCTGAGTATCCTAGGAGGAGAGATGTTGTGAGACCTGTAGAGGATCCTATTCTTAAGTCTGGTGCACTAGTTATTCTGAGAGGAAACTTAGCTCCTGAGGGAGCAGTAGTGAAGACCTCTGGAACAAGAGTTAGAAAGTTTAGAGGACCTGTAAAAGTATATGACTCAGAGGAACAAGCAGTAGAGGCAGTACTTCGAGGAGAAATAGAGCCAGGAACAGTTCTAGTCATCAGATATGAAGGTCCTAGAGGAGGTCCAGGAATGAGAGAGATGCTTCAGATAACTGCTGCAATAGTTGGTCAAGGACTTGGAGAATCTGTAGCATTAGTAACTGATGGTAGGTTCTCAGGAGCTACTAGAGGGCTCATGGTTGGTCATGTATGTCCTGAAGCATATGTTGGAGGACCAATAGCATTATTGAAGGATGGAGACATAGTGGAGATAGATGTTGATAAGAGAACTATAAACGTAGAGCTCAGTGATAGAGAGCTTGAGGAAAGACGTAGAACATGGACACCACCTAGAAGAGAACTTAGAGGAGTATTGAAAAAATATGCTGAGAAGGCAGCACCAGCATCGAGAGGAGCATACATGGAGTAGGATCATTACCTTTAATAGCAATATATAAAAGAGCCCACTACCTATACTTATGTCTGTAGAACAATCATGATGTTGAGAGCAGACTATGAAATATGTATGGAATGGTTTTTAAATGATGCAGAGATCAGACTGCTCATAATCAATCACCGATCATGAGCTCAGCCCTCATCACTAATGATGTCACCATGTTCGAGGAGGTAATAAAGCTTATCACGTCAGGATCTCCCTCAGACATCGAGAGAGCATACAAGCTAGATAGAGATATAGTAGCTAGACATGTAGATCCTCTAGCAGTACTGAGAAACGTAGTCAACATAGGATACGAGATCAGAGACACCGTCTGGCTCTGGGCTACGACTGGAATGATAGTCGGAATAGAAGGAAAGGCCTATCTCACTCCAGCTGGCTCACTGATAATAAATAGGTTAGCTATAAGAAAGAGCAAGTCCATAGTTGACCCAGACGTAGTGTTCAGCGAGCTTGAGAAGAGGGGACTATGTATACATGTTGGAAAGTACGTGTACCTTCCTGGATTAATGAGACTTACAGAACATGTATCAACATATGCTGAGGATAGTATAGGTAAGTCTTTTGTAGATAAGATAGAGGAGTACATGACCATAGGAATCGACGTGCCAGTACTAGAGATGCATATGCTTCTACCTTCAACACATCTATACGATGTGTATCCAAGCATTGTAAGTCTATACTCAGGAATAGTGAAATCGCTAGACGAGTACTTCTTCAGTAGATACGTATTTCATATAGAGAACTACAGGCACATACCAAGCATAGTTCCACTAGTCCTCGATGTTCCCGTCGACCTGATAATAGTTACCGAGAGAGACGTGATAGCTCACAAGTTTATAGATCTTGACAAGACCTTTCATAGAGGAATAACATCAGTAATGAAATATGTCGAATATGGTTTTGATAAGATAGTTCTAGTACATTACTCAAGAGAGAAGAAGAGCAGTGACCTATATAGGAAGATAGTCTACACGTTAGTATCTAAAGATGTTACAAGAGACGTAGGTTACGTGATACTGTATGGATACGAGATTGATAGACTGGTAGTATATAAGGTACCAACCTTCAATAGAGGAATGGTACATTTCAAATATACGAGCGAGATATATAGGAATCTAATAAGGAATCACCTGATGCGTCTGAGGTAAATACATTTAAATGAGGTTTACACATATTTGAGAAGCGTCACAGATGAGTAGAGTATTTGAGAAAGGATATAACTTGGTACTCAACAGAGCCTATAAGGTAGTTAGAATAGCCTCTACATCAGCACTATTCACAGTATATCCACTACTTCTCTATCTTCTAACACTCAACATAGAGCTAGCACTTGTTCTTCCACTTCTCTACCTCTCTAGTAGTCTTCTACTCTATGTCTCGTACTGGTACTGTGGTAATGGTTTTGGTCGATCTAGATTTGCGAGATCTCTCTCAATATCTATACCCTCCATAAGCTCTCTAGCTGACCTAATGCTTAGTATACTAGTGAAGAAGGTTATTGCATTAGTATCTCTAGTAGCGTTCTCAGGTCTTCATACAAGCATAATATCTATAAGCAGCATGGATGATAAGAGAAGTAGAAAAATATTCAAGATGTTGGCACCATGTGTAAGTCTTCTACCTCCTCAAGCAGTAGCTTCATCAGTGCTTAACATACCGTTCAGGTTCTACATAATTCTAGACTGTGCTGTCTATGGATCATCAATAATTAGTACATACCTAATGATGAGGTTCCTAGAGAGAAAAAGCTCTAGCTTCATGGTCAAGCTATTGAGCTCATTTTTTGAAGCATTTGGTAATAATGTGAGAGCGTTCGAGAAGACGTTAAGAGAGATCTCAACATATGTGGAGACTAAGATACATGTGATTGGTATAGAAACTGAAAATGATGGTAGATGTGTAATAACGATACCATACCTCCATTTTGGACCTATAAGTGGCACAATTGGTTCTAGACTACTATACGAGGTTACGAACGCTGTTAGAAGAGGTTCAGGAGGAGATGTAGTATATCTTCATGGCGTAGGTAGTCACGAGCTTGATGTCCTAGATGAGAACAGTTGTAGAGAGATAATTAGGAAGCTTGAGAGCGAGTGCAGAAGACTTTTCGATGAATGTAGATCAACAATGTCCCTTGTCAAAGGTCTTCCTGAGATAGTAGAAGGCTCTCTTATACGTCTCGTGAAGATTCCTATAGGTCCTGTGAACATAGTTCTAGTCAGCAAGAAGAGAGGAGCTACCGATGATATTCCTCTAGAAGTGTATGAGCAGATTAGAAAGGAAGTTCCTCTACGAAACATAGTTCTAGTAGATTCTCAGAACTCGTATGATGGGGACTCAACGTGGAGCAGTGACGAGATTAGAGAGTTGAAGAACCTGCTTAGAAGACTTATAGATTCTAACAGCAAGCTCTGCGTAGTTCACGCATCATGGAGAACATTAAAAAACATCGATGGAGTCTATCCAGACGAGATAGGTCCAGAAGGAGCACACGTCCTCTACCTGAGGTATAGTAGTAAAATTGAGACAAGAGACCTTGTCCTAGTATCGTTCGATAGCAACAACATGACTAGAAACCTCAGAGAGACTCTCATAAGAAGATTATCAAGAGATAACAGAATAGTGGAGATAGTAACCATGGATGATCATGAACTCGTCAAGTTCGTATCAGGAAGAGGATATGCAATACTTGGAGAGAAGAGCAATATAGAGAAGATATGTTCACATATTGAGAAAGTAGTAAACGATCTTGAGAGATCATTATCAAGAGTTAAATGCATAGTATATAGAAGAGTTAACGTGAGACCGAGAGTTCTAGGAGTTGAAGGATTTAACCATCTCAAGGAGAAGCTTAACAACTGTATAAGACATTATAGGAGGTTCCTAATGTATGTCATGGGTATACCAGCAGTAACAACGTTAACTATAGTACTAATAGGGATAGCACTATCATTAATATGATAAGAGACATAATAAACAGACTAGTAAGATATCACAAGTTTAGAATCGATGAAAGTCCAATATATGTGCTCTCTAGAGAACTAACACCATACGAGCTTCTTATTCTCATAGTACTCTCACAGAATACTAGTGATAGATTAGCAAAAAGAGCTTTCGATAACCTTATATCAAGATTTGGTAGACCTCTAGATCCTTTAAAAATAATTGAAAATCCTGACGAGGTGATCAGCTGTATAAGAATATCGGGAATGTATAGAAGAAAGTACGAGACCATACGTAGAATATCTAAGCTAGTACTCGAGAAAGGTCAGAGTTTCCTAGATAATGAGGATCCTCACGTTATTAGGAACATATTACTCTCAATTGAGGGTCTAGGACGTAAAAGTGTTGATGTTTTCCTACTTTTTAGACGTATGTATCCAACTTTTCCAGTAGATACTCATATAAGAAGAATAAGCTCTAGAATTCCTCTAGTAGAGAAAGTGGATTATGATTCCATATCTAGTCTATTCATTAGAGAGCTTGATAATGATGTTAAGATGCTCATGACAGCTCATCTAGTACTTATAAAACATGGTAGAGAGATCTGTAAAGCATTGTACCCTAGATGTGATATGTGTCCTCTAGTAGACATATGCGAGTATGCTCGTTCTCGCAGGATTTTACAAAACAAAAGGCTTTAATAACACGTACACGCATATTGTCACGTGAGCATGAACTTTATGGAGGATCCAAAAGTCAGGATGATAAAGGAGCATATAGATGGACTGATCAGAAGGTTGGAGAGATGGGTCACCGATCAGAAGAGGTTTGTTAATGAACTTGAGAGATTTGGAGAGTACATATCTACGAACGAGGACAGGCTCAGCCTACTCTACTCAGCCCAGGCAATGTTAATGTATATTGAGAGAACATTGAAGGACTTTGAGACCTGGCTAAACAATCCTGTCATAACATCGATAATGCCTATAGAGCTCTTGAAGGAGCTTGAGGAGAGACTTCGTAAGATAGTTATAGACTTCGTGAAGCTAGATATCGACCACACGTCAAAGTACACGGAGCTGCTGAAGAAGATATCTAGTGAGCCTAGAGTACCTGAGATACTTAAGCTATACTTCGAGCAGAAGGTAGCACACATGGCTAGAGAAGCTGGATCAGAGAGGAGGGAGATGCCTAGATTCCTCTAACTATCTCACATACACGTCAAGCCTAATCTTATACATTCTTGGTGCATAATCTCTAACTATTTTCCTATTAATAATAGAGACTTCTCTACCAAATCTTTCAGCAGTCTCTCTAATAATCTTCTCTGCTTCTGAGAATATGTCTGGTTCTTTACCAACATGGTAGAAGTGTAGTACACCACCTTCTCTACGTATGCAGAGTATACCATGATGAACATACTCGTGAGCTCCTAACGGTAAGGTCATTAGTACTCTATCTGACTTATAGTAGAACTTTGGTGCAACAATATTAACATCGCCTTCGATAGGTACGATCTTTCCCTTAAGCTTATTTAATCTAATATTCTCTATCATGTATCTTACTGCTACAGGATTTATCTCGACACAGTGAATAACATGGACATTCTTTCTCTTACATATAGCTACTGCGTAAGGTGCAACACCTGCGAAAAGGTAGAGTATTGTTTCTCCATCTCTTACCTGTTCTGCAATCTCTAGTCTATCAGATTGATCTCGTGGTGAGAAGTATACTTTTGTAGGATCGAGCTTTATAAGATATCCTGCTTCCTTATGTACTACCTCTGTAGGCCCAGGTATGAGTATCTCATACTCATATAATCTAAATGCTCCTCTTCTAGGTCCTTTTCTACGTAGTACAGCTTTAACATGTTTATTAATCTTCATTATTGCTTTAGCAATCTCATACTTATATTCCTCAAGCTCCTCAGGTATCTCAACGATAGCTACAGCTCCCTGTCTTGAACCGACAATGTCGAAGCTTGTTGGTACAAGCTCTATCAGCTCCTTAGGTATCTTATCCTTTAGAAGATCTTTCACACGAACCATCTTCACTACTCGAACTAGACTCGTCAAGATACCTCAATATTCCTAATCCTCTACTTTTCTCAGGTACGTGATCTATCGAAGATTCTTGTCTAACTACTTCATCTATCTTAACTTGTCTCTCCACTACCTCTCTAGATGACTCTAGGTATGGTGTTTGAAGTACTTTCCTGATGAGAAATATCGTGTTCTCAGGTACTCCTACTCGAGTCCATAGCCTAACGTTAGCTAGAGCATTCTGAGGAGTCTTAAATTCTTCTAAAATCTTTTCAGCTCTCTTGACACCTATCCCAGGTAATGAAGCTAGAAACTGCACCTGAAGCTCTCTTAATGTGAGACTCTTCTTTCCACTCTGCGTCTTTATACCTCTCTTCTCTTTTTCCTGCTCCATCTTTGCTAGATCATATATGAGGTATGCAGTCATAGGTTTATCTTTGCTGAATAGTACTGTCACGTTGAACTTCACAACTAGAGATATTAAGGCTCCAAGAACACAGTTGATGTTTATATTCATATATTTATCAACTTTCCATAAATTTCCTTCAACTATCACGATAGGTTTCTCATATTTCTCTCTCATCCTAGCTGCTTGATCAAATAATCTTCCGTCAATTATCGACTTGGCAAAATCTCTAGCAGACTTTCTTTCAATTACTACCCTCTCAGATACTACATAGTCGCCTATGTCTAACATCTTCTCTACTACTGTTGCTCCAAGTCTTCTCAATTCCTTTATGATCTCCTGTGCCTTCTTATGTTCTCTAGAGTCAACATATACTACAGGCACCTTCTACCTCCATATAATCTTAGTCTTCAGGATTTAAAACATACAGCGTCTCTAGGCGATAATAGTTATATACTTCAGAGAAGCTCAAGTTGTTTAGCAAATGCTAACCTACACAGATTCAGTTAAGATAGTAGTCCTAGTGGATAACTATGCTATAACTCCATCATCAGTACTTGCTGAGTGGGGTCTAAGCATGTATGTTCAGGTAAGAGCTAATGGAAGAACATACAACATCCTCTATGACACTGGTCAGACTGGAGTAGTTGTTAACAATGCTGAGAAGCTGGGAGTAGATCTAGGTAGGATAAGTCACGTAGTGATAAGTCATGGACATTATGATCATACTGGAGGCCTACTGAAGGTTCTTGAGAAAACTAGTAGGGAAGTCCACGTTATTGCTCACCCAGAGATATTTGCAAAGAAGCTTGTCATAAGAGGGGCATTAAAGTATATAGGTGCTCCATTCTCCAGGAAGGATCTTGAAGACAAGTGTGAGCTCATATTGACGAGAGACCTAGTACAGATATGTCCTGGAACATACTTCTCAGGAGAGGTCCTACGATATGGATACCCTGAGTATACACCAGACATGTATGTTGCACGTGAGGATGGTAGACTTATCAGAGACTCCATGCCTGATGATGCAGCATTAATAATAAATGTTAGAGATAAGGGACTAGTAATACTTACAGGATGTGGACACTCCGGCATACTTAACATAATCGAGTACGCAACCTCTGTGACGGGAGTAAGAAAGATATATGCCATAATAGGAGGTCTTCACCAGGAAAAAGAGAGTCCAGAAAGAGTGAGAGAGCTATGTCAGATACTTAAGAAGAGAGACATCAAGCTCATAATGCCACTACACTGTACTGGTCTCAGAGCACTGCACGTGTTTCTTACAGAGATACCTGAGAGAACTATCATAGGTGGAGCTGGCTCAATAATAGAAGTCTAATCTCCATAACTCGTAGATGCTGGATACACATGATTAATCGTAACGTAGCCGCTGGTCTCTGTAGAACTCTTCTCACATTTGTGTACGTGATGTATGCTACATGTGGGGCGGCAGCATTAATATGCTTATACTCTCATAGTCTTAACCAGCTCTATCTAATAGGTGAGACGGCTCTAGCATTGTTACCAGTACTCGTACTACTACAAGTATTATCGAGAATACTGAGTGAGTACTCAATATCAACATACATAGAGGCAGTGTACATAGTAACGTTAACATGGATCTTCTCTGCATTAATAGCAACAATACCGTTTCTTCTATCTCATATTGATTTTCTAGACTCCTTCTTTGAATGTGTAAGTGGTCTTACAGGTACTGGTCTAACAGTTATGAAGAATGTTGCTGCTCTTCCAATACTTCTCAAGTTATGGAGAGCTGTTCTTCAGTGGGTTGGTGAGATAGGTATTGTCGTTGTCTTCATAGTATTCTTAGCTAGACCTGGATCGCCAATAACATACCTCTATCTTGCTGAAGGTAGAGAGAGGATCGAGGTTACTATATGGAGAACAACTAAGATAATGGTTAGAATATACGTGCTATATACCCTAATATGTGCATTACTCTATTTCATAGCAGGCATAGATTTATTCAACTCTGTCTGTATGGCAATGACCACGATAGCTACAGGAGGATTCACCAACTATAATGTTCCACTTCTCAACATTATTTCTCATATAAGGTTTCCTCTCCTCTTCTATGTATCATGTATAATAATGATGATGCTTGGAGCCATGAACTTTAGAGATCACGCAAGACTTTTCACTGGAAAGTTTAAAGAAGCTTTCTCTCCAGAGTTGAGAGCTTTTCTAATAGTCTCTGCAGTGCTCTCAGTTCTTACCATACTCTCATACATGTACTTTGATAAGTACAGCATGAGCTCTGCAATCTTTTTAGGACTCTTTCATGAGATATCTGCGCTAACTACTACGGGTTTCCAGCTTACTGGTCTTAGAAATCTCTCACCAGTAACTAAGCTTCTCATAATTACTGCAATGGTCATAGGAGGATGTACATGTTCAACAGCTGGAGGTATTAAGATATTTAGATTAACAGTACTCTTTAAAGCTGTTGGATGGAATATTGAGGAGGTTATTAAGCCTCCTGGAGCTCTCATAAGAAGAACCATAGGGCCTATAAAGCTGGAGGATAAGGATATAAATAGAGTATTAATGTTCGTACTTCTCTACATATTCATACTCTTCATCAGTGCCATAATAGTGACCGCATGTGGTCACTCGTTCATAAACTCATTATTTGAATGTGCATCAGCGCTAGGCTGTGTCGGTCTGAGCGTTGGTATAACTAGTGCATCAGCATCACCAATATGTAAGATAGTTCTCATAATTGATATGCTATCTGGAAGATTGGAAATAATGCCATGGCTCACGTTACTATCTGTAGCTATATCAAGGCTTAGAGCAGAGAGAAAGAAACTTAAGACTACTCTCGTAGAGAAACTTACAGAGTAGGGCGATTAAATGAAGGTTCTAATCTTCGGAGCAAACAGAATCACAAGCGAGCTAGCGAAGAAGCTATCACAGAAAGGTCACGAGGTCGTAGTGGTTGGAAAAGATAAGACTATGTGTGATAAGATTCTCACAGAGACGGACGTAGAGGTCATTGTTGGTGATTACACGGATCTCGAGTTCCTTGAGCAGAGCATAGATATGAAGACCTCAGACGTCGTTGTCGTAGCAACAGAGACAGACGAGACAAATGTCCTACTGTCAGTACTAAGCAAGTGTCTTGGTGCTAAGAGAATACTTACAATGCTCTCAGACAGCAAGGTTGCTAAGGCTCTGAGAAGCATGAACATTGAAGTCCTAGAGTTCTCAAACACGTTAGCTAGCTTGTTAGAGTCGCTTGTTGAGGGACGTAAAGACATGGTAGATATCGTAGAGTCAACAGGAACAGAGTACAAGCTCATATCCTACGTAGTATCTGAAGGAGATAAGTGTGTAGGTAAGAAGGTGAGCGAGCTAAAACTACCTAAGGGAGTTAAAGTGATAGCAATATTTGAAAAAGATGAGCTTAAGACAGACATAAATGGTGCAGTAATAAAGCCAGGAATGGTCCTCATAATGTTGGCGAGAAAAGACATAGCTAAACACCTGAAGGACTTCTTGAAGAATGGTGTTGAGATAGAAGAAGAGCTACAGGAGTAGTCAGACAATCAAGCCGTCATCACAGGTCAGATGTTCCCATGATCATCATAAGTTAAAAATACTCATAATGTTAACTCAGACGGGTTCGTTATCAGCATTCATTAACTAAGCGACAGAGCGCTCATCACGTCTATAGATATAACTGAAAGAGATTTTAAAACCTAAACCTGTAGAGAAGCAGAGAGGGCCCGTAGCTCAGCCAGGACAGAGAGCGCCGGCCCCCGGAGCCGGAGGCCCCGGGTTCAAATCCCGGCGGGCCCGCCAAGAAAGATGCGGTACCGTTAGATGATTATGAAGAAGTTGTATTATCCTTAAATACTTCCTCGATACTAGTAACTGGAGAACATAGAGTCATGATGGAGAAGCTGATAGAGTTCGCAATGTGTGGAAGAGAAGGTGAGAAATGTAGACCATATAAGCTCACCGCGCCTCTAGAGAGACAGAGGATCCTTCTTCTGATAAACTCTGAGCCAGCAAATGCTGAGCATATAGCTGAGAGACTGGGAATATCAGTAAACGATGTTATGAAACATATCGAGGAGCTTCTGAGATGCGGACTAGTTATAGAAGAAGATGGAAAGTTTAGGCCAGGTTTTGCAATATTTACCGTTAAAGATCAGGAAGTTCTTCTACCTCTGATATATGAGCTTACTAACGATGTTATCAATATTATTAAACAGTGGCTTCCTGAAGTTCATAAAGCTCTCAAGAACTTGACTATTGTGAGAAGAGGTCTACAATTTAGAGAACTAGAGTATATTACTGTTGGAGCTCTAACATTAGATTATGAAGGTCTAGAAGTACTATCAGAGGAAGGACTAATCATGAAGTCTAGAAAGATGCCTGGAGACGGCGAGTACATCTTTGTAGGATTTGAGAGAGGACCTCTCAATCCTAGAGAGATCCCAATATGGGGTCACGGATCTATCTTTGGTAAGTACTGGTTCAATACTCACGGTAACATTCCACCTACAGGAATAAGACTAGCCTTTCCAGATCTAGCATGGCTCTGGGATGCACAGAGAGTAGAGATAGATATGGTGAATAACAGGATGATTGAGATAGGAATGATAATCGAGACCCTAGCAGAGGAAGATTTATCTTTTAGAGATCTACAGAAAAAGCTGAACATCGATCCCTCACTTCTAATGCTAGACCTCGCACTACTATTATCGATAAGGTATGTAACACTACTAGACATGAAGAAGTATAGAATCAACATACCAGTACTTACAAGCGAAGACTATACCTCAATCAGGGACCTATCTAGAAAAATTCTGAGAAATATAGCTCAAATATTTAAGTCAAAGTCTGACAAGATAAGAGAGACCTACAGTAAGACTACACCAGCAAGAAACAATATACCTCTTGAGGAAGCATTTAACCAGATCTATCACATCATATTTGGAAGAGCATTAAACGAGCTAATAGAGAAAAACATCATAGCTGGTCCTGGCGAGAGACCAGATGGTGGAAGATATTCTGCGTTCATGATAGTGCTTGATTAGTGAGATAGGGTCTCTTAGCTACTGTGCCTCGAGTTGTTTCTCAATATTGTAGATATATGTTCAATAAGCTTCTTTATTCTCGGTAATGCTTCTCTTATATCTTCCTCTGTGCACCAGTTCTCGTAGAAGCATGTGTGTAATCCATGTGCATGCATCCACGCATCTTGAACCCATTCTCCAAGTTCTCTTTTTAGAGTATTTTTATTCTCCCATAACTCTCTATGAGATCTAATGACTCTTCTCTCTTTCCATGCTACATAGGCCTTGATTGCGAGTGCAGTAGCTCCCCAAAGCTTCTCTGCTGCTTGTAGGATGTCTCTCTTTTCAATTTCTTTTTCAGCCTGTTCTAGAAGCTCCTCAGCTACTTTCATATACTCTATAGCTCTCTTATGTGGATCATCATCGCTTAATGCTAACTCAAGTATGAACTCTTCAATAGTGAGATCTTGTTTATCTGCTTCTCTTCTAATGATCTCATATAATCTTCGAGGAATAACATAAGACATTAATCTAGTCGAGATTAGCTTATTAATAAGGTCTCTCTATAGTGAGCGTGTGGTGATGATTGCTTCGCCCTGCCTGAAGAGATGAGGAGGTCAGGGTTATCTGATCAGCATGTAGCCAATCTAATCATCTATTCATCGAAGGCCAAGCTCATCATCGCTATAAGTACCTGAACTATCTCTTAAGTCTATCCTTTCGTTTCAAGATGAAACTTATGTTTACAGGTACTGTGTAGCTTTTTCATTTCAGGTAAACATTAATAACATCTAGTATACATAGTAAGGAGCGTATGAGTAACAAGAGGCTCAGAATACTCATAAAAGGCCAGACTCCACCTGGATTTAAGCCACAGGTACGAGCGTACGCTGTGAAGAGAGGATTGAAAGGGTTCTGTGCAGAGACTCCAGACAAGTCAGCTATAGAGATAGTAGCTGAGGGACCTGAACCTGCACTAAAACAGTTCCTAGAGCAGGACCTGCCAGCAATACTTAAAGGTGCGAAAGTTGAGATGAGTGTCGAGTGGGGAGAACCAACAGGTAAGTACAAGTCATTTAGACTCGATAGATACGAAGAGGAGATGGGCTAGGTCACCTTTTTCTACTTCTTGTGCTTACCTTAACCTCCTCTTTTGGAAGCTCAATATTGAGTATCTTCTCTATGGTATCTACACTATAACCATGTTTGACTAAGTACTCTATGAACTTTCTAGCAAACTCCTTATCATGCTTTATTAAGAATCTTATAAGCGGTAGATACTCTGTCGTTATTATTCTAGAACTGACATGTAACGTGAGTCTCAACCTGTTAATAAATGCTTCTCTCTGTTCTCTAAGCTCCTTAGTTCTGGAGAGAATAAGAAGTTTCTGTGGAAACTGGAATCTTATGAACCTCGGTAGCGATGGCTTGTTCTTTACTAGAGCTATTCCACCTACCATGAGTTCTGTCATATATGGCATTAGTTCCCATTCCTGTGTTCTCAATATTCTTCCTCTAAAAACATCAGCCATGGATAGATTATCGTATGCGTCAGCCATTGCTGATGGATACTTCTCATATACTATTGCTACGTTCTCTGCTGCCCATGGAAAGAAAGCTTCCCAATCAAAGCTTGGTAGAAAGGTTATCTGACGAACTTCATCCATTCTTCTTATTCTAAATGCCTTGTCAAGTATCCTATACATGTCGTACTGGTGAGCTCTATCTGAGAGACGTAGAACATCTTCCTTAGTTAGAACCTTCTTTCCCTGAGCAACGCTCTGAAGATCGTTTATTGCAGCTCTGAGATCACCACCTGATGCTCTAGCTATCAATCTTAGAGCATCTTCTTCACATTTTATACCCTCTGCATTACATATCCTCCTCAATACTAGGACTATATCATCCTCGCTGAGAGGCTTTATCTGGATGACCTCTGCAATCTCTCTAAGCTGTTTAAACTTTGGATCCCATGGATTGTTAGCAGTCATTATTATTGGCCATCTAGTCTCTTGAACAAGCTCTATAATAGCTGATAGTCCACCAGCATCTTCTCTAGCGTGAAGACCATCAACCTCATCTAGAAGTATGAGACGCCCCCTAAAACCGAACAAGGAAGCTTCCTTCATGGCTTTACCAATTATCTGTCTAAGCCTCTCTCCCGTACGTACATCACTAGCATTGAGCTCAAGAACCTCTAGACCAAACTCGTTAGCTACAGCATGAGCTAGAGTAGTCTTACCAACACCTGGAGGACCTACGAGAAGGATAGCCTTCTTCTCAGGAATCTTACCACTCAGCCACTGCTTAATCCACTCTACAACCTTCTTCTTAGCCTCCTCAATATCTACTATCTCGCTAAGTCTCCTAGGACGATACTTCTCAACCCATAGAACGCTCCTAGACTGAGCAGTTACCTGGCTCATCCAGACACTGATTAAGATAGTCCTAGAACATATAAAAGTCGTTACCTGGTGCGGGGGGTGGGATTTGAACCCACGCAGGCCTACGCCAGCGGGACCTGAACCCGCCCCCTTTGGCCAGGCTCGGGCACCCCCGCTAT
>JAADCU010000032.1 GCA_013154355.1 Thermoproteota archaeon
AATACAAATCTTCCTAGCGTTCATGTCTTCTTACCCAAGTACAAGCAGTCTATTATCTAATTAAGCTTTACCTAGGAGAAACAGTAGAAAGCTGACTCACTCTTATATACTTCTCCTAGAGTATAGCTATGTAATGAGGTTCGCTACAAGGCTTATCCATGGCGGTAGGAGACATACTTTTCATGAGCTTGGTACCGTTGTTGAGCCCATATTCACGTCTGCAGTCTACGTGTATCATCACGAGGTTTCTAGAGAGACTCCCCATGTTCTACCTTATAAGTATTCTAGAGAAGATAATCCAACTGTTGCTCATCTAGAGGAGAAGATCAGAAGTTTAGACTCTGCTGAAGCCTGTATAGCATTCTCAAGTGGTATAGCATCAATTAGATGTGTAATCGATAGTCTTGTAGAGAAGCTAGGTAGACTTCTACTCATCGCTCCTCTAGACCTCTATGGTTCTACACTAGTCCTATTTAGGAAATATGCTCATAGAGGACTAATAGAACTTGAGACTGTACCACCAGGAACAGAGAGCATTCTGGAGAAATTGAAAAGCATCGATAAAGGTAGTGTCGTAATATTTCTAGAAGAGATATCGAATCCTGTTTTAAGAGTATACGATATTGAAGAGATATCAAAGAACTTGAAAGACCACAAATATGAGAACTCTCTTCTAATAGTTGATAATACCATACCAACTCAGGTAGGAATAAGACCTATAGAACATGGTGCAGACATCGTAGTATACAGCGCGTCTAAGTATCTTTCTGGACATAATGATGCTATAGGAGGCATAGTAGCTTTATCAGGAAGCGTAAAAGAACTTGAAGAGACGATATGGCACTCAAGAAGACTTCATGGATGTATAATGACGCCATTCACAGCATATCTTCTTGATAGAGGATTGAAAACACTGCATTTACGAATGATGAAGCATGAAGAGAATGCTAGAGCAGTAGCAGAGTTCTTACTAGATCACTCTAAGGTAAATGAGGTAATATATCCAGGATTATCATCTCATCCTGACTTCAAGACCTCTATAAAGATGCTAGGTAATACTAGTGGAATAGTATCATTCAGACTTAAAAACGATCCAGATCTCTCAAAAATGTTTAAGAAACTAAGAATAATAATACCAGGAGTTAGTTTTGGAGGACCAGAAACAATAATAACACATCCCCTATCTACAACACATAGATATCTTGAAGAAAATGAAAGAAAGATCGTAGGTATAGATCAGAGATTATTTAGACTAAGTGTAGGTCTTGAAGATGTTGAAGATATTATAGAGGATCTGGACAGCATGTTAAGAGAAGTATACTAGACTCATCTAACGTTGACCGTTCATCAATGATTCACATTCAACATACTTAAAGTAGGGCTCAATCTTAGAGAGATAGACGAAGATTGTTACACTTACATCTCCACTATATGTTCTAGCTATCATTATCTCAGGATAGGACATTCCTGGATGTAGACATAGACAGAGTGTTAGATTGCTTAGAGAACCATATGTTGGAAAGATAGGCACATTATACATTTCTCCCATGTTGTTAACTGTACCACACTTACATACATAATCTGTCGAGTTGATCATTATGTAGTAATATTTAACGTATCTAAGATTTCTTAGAAGCTCACGTATGGTCTTGATGAACTTAGTCCTATAGTGAGACCCATATATTGGCAGTCTCGTGATGTTACAGCTTCTAGAGACTGCCTTTCTTCCACCTACCATGAATATCATCTCTTTGCATATCTTGAAGCTGCCATCATGTAACACCTTTATACAGACTTTCATTTTCTCAGCTATGAAATTCATGTTGATATTTGTCTCAATGTACGTCATATTATGTGGCTCGTCTACACTTATGATCATGTTTCTCGCTATATATGTCATAGATGTCCCATACCCGGAGAGTATTACCTTTACTATAGGTATGTAGATAGTAAACTTCTTAAGTTGTGCAGTCTCGTTTACGAGAGTCTCAGTCTCATTAAATAGCTTAATCTCCGACTCTGTAGCATCTCTATAAACTATATTAAGCTCTCGTAGAACGTTACCATAGTTGGGCCATAGTCTATGATTCTTCTCGACACTATGTCCATGACTTACTGGTCTACGAGAGCTCTCTCCATGTTGAGATTCTCCTACAGTTATTATTTTCTCCTGGACCGTATGATGTGGATAAGTATAGCTATGAGTGATCAGATATAGGCCGAGTCCAGCAGCAGTAATTACTCCAGCTATGGCTATAATGATGACTATGATAGCTCCTTTTGAGACCATCATGCTATGTTATTGATCTAGAATTTTAATCTTGTTGTCCTATCTCTATTAGATCACCGAAAGATGTTGCTAGGATTTCTCTAAGGTCCTGGATCACTTTTTCTAATGGAACCTTGTTAGAAACTATCTTATATAGGTTTGATCGTACGTATCTTACATCTGTAGCTCCGAAACCATCGATAGGTCTTAGATATTTTATAGATGATAACATGAATGAGAGAGCTGCTTCTGCTCTTATATTAAGCATGTATCTGCTTAATGATGCGCAGATTATTTTAACTATTTTTGATCTACATTTAGCAAGAAGATAATCTATGTGCCAGTGTTGTTTTTGTAGAAACTTTTTCTCAAGATATCTCTTTATTCTAGTACTTAACCCTCTTAATGCCGAACCAACATATATATATGTTCCTCTACCTATGTTAAAGATGTTTCTGCCTCTTGTAGTTACTTTACAGTCATCTTCTACGCTAATTATGAGCAGATATATTCCTGGTTCTTTTAATATATCTTTCATAGTATTACTTAAAAACTATCATATGCATCTTCTCCGCGATATGTGTTACTGGTAAATCTCGTAATAACCATAATAGTTCTATCAGTGTCTGGAGCATGTGCTCCAGGACCATTAACCTTTGCTGCTCTCATAGTCGGATCATGGCATGGAGCTAGAGGAGGTCTCAAAGTTGCTCTTGGACACATGCTGTTTGAGGCACCGTATGTTCTTTCTTTACTCATCCTATTTAATGCTGTGAAATCCATATTTGAGATGTTTACTGTGAGGTTAATTCTTGCATTGATAGCATGTTTCTTCATAATATACTTCTCCTATCTAGGATATCTGTCTGGAGTTAAGATAGTGAAGGAAGGTCATGCTAACATGAGAGTAGAAGACATAGTTGGTGAACGAGTAGGAAAGTATCTTGCTAAACCTGTTATCGTTGGACTACTTTTAACTGGTCTTAATCCATGGTTTCTGATCTGGTGGATCACTATTGGAGGTATAATACTTGTGAAGGCTCTCAGTCTAGGTCTTCTTGAGGCATTCATAGTAGTCATGGGTGCACACGTATGGCTAGACTATGTATGGCTCACGCTCATGGCCTACCTATCCAGCAAGGGATTGAAAGTTCTCGGAAGAAGGTATGGATATATACTTCAAGCACTATCTATAATACTAGCAGTGTTTGGAGTACTACTAGTAATCAAGCTATTCCTAACATGATGAGTTCCCCACTGATGACCGAGGGGGATGATGGAAAGGAGGTGGGCTGACAACCTTAAAATGATCCCTCAAAACCATATACGAGCGGTGACCTCACTAGTCTGGCTTGTCACTGCAAGATGTATCTTATCCTGCCCTCACTGTTATGCCTATATGTATAGAAGTGATAGAGAACTTTCAAAAACAGAGAAACTCATACTAGCAGAACAGGTAGGCAGAGCTAAGATAGGTCACATATGTATCACGGGAGGAGAACCTTTTCTTCTAGAAGAGCTTGAGGAAATTGTTAGAATATTGAGAAACTACGACATAGATACTACAGTGTTCACAAGTGGAGTCATAGTTGATGAACATCGTATAAGAACACTACATAAGTATGATGTGTATTTCTATGTAAGTGTTGATGGAGATCCTCAGACTCATAATAAGATAAGAAATGGTACATGGAATAAACTTGAAAGTTTTCTTAACATACTTAAAAATGATGGAATACCTTTTGGAACATGCATGGCAATATCTAGACTCAACTATGATAAGACTGGAAGCTATGTTGAGACTGTGATCAAATATGATCCAGATGCTATATGTGTAATTCCTGTAATGCCTAGCGGACGTGCATTAGAGAATGAGATATATGTAGAGATTCCTCATTTAAAGACTGCGCTAGCACTACTAGAGGATAAGTGTAAAGAATATGGTGTTAAAGTTAGAGTATGGTGCTTACCCTGTCTGAGAGCATATACTAGTTCTCCAAATCTCATATCTGGGTCATGTAGAAGCTGGGATGTGATCGATATATCTCCTGGAGGTAGACTACTCATCTGTGATATACTTAACATTGAAGTCTGTAGTTGGAGCATAGGTAAGAAGTTTGAAGATCTAGTAGAGTACTATAAGAGCAGTGAGCTCTATAAGAGGAGTAGAAAGATCCCAGACGAGTGCCTTCAATGTATGTTCGTTAACGTATGTAGGGGAGGATGTTTCTCTAGATCATATATTAAGTACAGTATTTTTGAGAAAAAAGATCCTCTATGTCCACTCTAGTATACTAGTGGTGATGCTCCTTCCTTCTGAGGCCTTAACCATAGTTCAAGATTCTTCTCTACTAGTGATGAGTATCTTCTAGCATGTTCTTCAAGGTTGTCTAATGGTATCTCGAAGTTCACTAACTTCGATATTGCTCTTATGAGCTTTATCGCTGCAGTTACGTCAGGACCTAGCTGACCTACTGTCTGTCCTAGTATGTACATTACGTCTCTATGTGATGATACTTTTCCTGACTCTACGAGCTTCTTTATTGCTGTGAGAACTTTAGATTCTGCCATTATGAGCGCACCTACTATGCTTCTAGACAGTACTGAGTCTAGGAACATTGCTTCTGCTCCTGCTATTATGGCATCCTTGATAGGTTGAAAGCCTAGAGACTTGAACTCCTCAACATAGTATTCCTCTGTTACAAAATATACGTTCTCTGTCTCTGCTTCAGATATTGCTGGTATCGATGTTATAGCTATGACTCTACGTATGTTGTTCTCTTCAGCCCAGTCAAGTATTCTCTCTATGAACTGACCATAGAGCTCCATGGGTATAGGAACATGCTGTCTAATCGTTATCAGTCCAAGATCTCTTCTATAGAAGAGCCTATAGGGTAGTTTTGCTGCACCATCAACAGCGGTAATTATTGGTGGAACACCAGTAATCTTTATAGCACCGATCTCCTCCATCTTCAACTTATCTATTATGTACTCTACAGTAACTACAGAAGCAAGACTAGGCTCAGGACAAGCTATGACTAGAGTATTTCTAGGATCCTTCTCAATCTTCCTAATCTTGACCTCTATCTGAGCCATGTATAGTATAGTGAATAAGCATCAAATAAACTTAAACCTAGAGAACAAATCTACGAAGAGAAAGACTTATAAACCGTAGTGTAGAAAAGTGTGACGACAATAGGGCCGGTAGTCTAGCCTGGAAGGATGCCCGCCTTGCGAGCGGGTGGTCCCGGGTTCAAATCCCGGCCGGTCCACCAGCACAGCGAGATCCCGGTCCTTCTCATCTCGAAAAACACTTAATACCGATTAACCACCTCTACGTGCCATGTCTAACATACTTCCTGAGTACAACACCGTGAGGGGACTAATAACAGCATCCTGGGTACTTCTCATGATAGCATTAATCATATCACTCATAATGGTAGGAGCAGAGATAACAGCACCAGCAGTAGAGGCTTATGGTCCTATTGCAGCCATAATCTTTCTCGTATTAGGGTTTCCACTTGTATCAATAATACCTACAGCACTTGCAGTAGTATTTCTACCAAGAGTGGGAAAACTACTGGATGAAGCAGTAGCAAACAAAGATCCAGAAAAGATTGAAAAAGCAAGAAAAAGAATACTAGCCTGGGGAGTAATAGCACTAATATTCAGCTACGTAATACCAGGAGCATTACTCATACTAGCATACATCAAAGCAGAAGAAATAACAAGA
>JAADCU010000025.1 GCA_013154355.1 Thermoproteota archaeon
AGAAAAATAGAGAAAAAACTCAGAGAAAGAGCAAAGATAATCATAAAAGACATAATACAGAAACTTCATAAAAGTTAGGATAACTTTCCTAGAGTTCTTGAATATAATCGTTGCATTCTATAGAGAATCTAGTACGTGTTTACTTATACATGTACAATTATGATGAAGATAGTAACAGATAAATAATTGGAACATTGATCTTTAATATGCGAAAGATAACGCTTCTAATAACTATAGCTCTACTTACATGTACGTGTATGGTATATGCAGTATCGCTCATGGGTATAAACATTGCTCCAAAAAGTTTGAAATATAGGATCAATAGTGGATACGGTACTTTAGTTAGTCAACCACTTAATATGTCTAAAGAGTTGTTATTAATGACAATGAAATGGTTTAAGATCAATAATATAACACCAGGACCGGACAGGGTCTATGGATCCTGTATCCTAGGGAATTACGTAATCTTTGTGGGAGTTGCTGATGAGACCTTTCTCTCTAACATCTCTGGAAGCCTAGGATTTGCTCATATCGAGTTAAGATCTAGGTCTTCAGGAAACCTAGTTAGAGAATGGACCGATCCTAGAGAATCTATCTTCATGAACTGTATAAGCGTGAACGGAAGAATATATGTGGTTGGTGCAGAAAAAGAGTCGGATAACACGGTTCACTGGGTAATATACGTGTTTGATAGCAAGCTGCATGTACTAAAAAAGATCGTAGGTGAAAAGGGTACAGCTACTGCAATAGTTACGGACTACTATAGGTACATATATGTTGGAGGATGGATTTATGTAAATAATCACTTTGTGCTACGTATTGAGAAACGCAATATTAATAATTTAACGCTTGTAAAATCTGTAAATATATATGGAAGTGATTGGTCTTGTGTCAATTTATATGATGATGCTATATATGATATGGCTATAAATCCGGTAACCCACCAAATCTGGGCTGTAGGACATTATAAGGACGTATCCGATAACTATCACGGACTCATAATAATACTAGATAAGAATCTAGACATACTTAAAGAGATTGAGACACCCTATGAAGCATTTTTTAAGGGAATATGTTTTAATAATGTAGGAGATGCTTTTGTAGATGGAGTAATTTTTTGTACGGTAGTTCTAAATAAGTATGGGAAAATTTTAGAGACATCAAACTCATCCGGTGGATGGAAGATTATCTGTACTAGAAGATACGTATTTGAATTTGACATACCTTTTGGAAAAGGATTTATAATATATATTATAAATAGCAGTAGTATGAAATTAATCGAAGAATCGTATATAAACATGAGCTATTTCTTTAATATCGGAATAGGAAAACCCTCATTCGATGGTTCAAACATTTATGTAGGGCTTTTCGCAAATAACTCATGGGCTTTGTTCTCATTTAATGTACTATTAAATAAGTCCAAGGTTCTTGAGTGTGATTTTAATTGTAATGGTAGGTTGGATGTTGGTGATGTTGTTTTGTTGCTTCGTATTCTTGTTGGTGAGTTTCATAGTAATGTTCCATGCGACCTCAATCACAATGGTCGACTAGACATCGGAGACGCAGTACTACTACTCAAAAAACTAGTAAGCACGTAGTTGGTGAGTTCTTTCTCTTTTATATAAAAGTTTTTATTTTTCTTTCTGATATATATTTTCTGAAGATTGTGTATAGTATTGTTCCTCTTGTTATTGCGTCTAAGTCCATGAGCATCCATATGTATATTATGTCTGTGTGTAGGCTTGCTAGGAGGAAGGCTGGTATTACTCTTGTTAGTGTCATTGTTAGTGTGTCTGTTATGAATGCGTATATTGTGTTTCCCGTTCCTTGGTATGCTCCTATTTCTGCCCATGTTACTGCATGACCTATGTCGCTTATTACGGATATTATTAAGTATGTTGATGCTAGTTTTGCGATTACTATATTGTTCGTGAATAGTCTTGTGATTAGTGGTGACAGTATTATGAGTATTATCGCGAGTGGTGTAGTCATGAGTAGTGCTATCTCTATGAGTCTTCTATACACGTTTACTATGTTTGTTCTATCTTTAACAGCTACATGTCCTGTTACTATGTTTGATACATCTCTGAAGGCTAGTATTGGCATGTATACGAAACTTTCTAGAGTTAGACCAAGCTGATATGCTGTATATATGGTGTCTCCATATCTAGCTATGACTCCACAGTATGCTGAGTATAGTGCTGAGAGTACTAATCTTTCAAAGAATACGAAGAGACCAACATTAAATAATGCATTAAATATGTTTCTACTTACTTTTAGATCTATTCTTAAGATATTTCCTAGATCACTATTGAGATAATGCATGAGAGGTAGAACGAGGTAGAGACTTAATGTGAAAGCTAGTCCAGAACCTGCTATTCCTAGATCTAGAAAAAATATGAGTAATGGATCACATACTATGTAGATAATGTCTGAAACTATCCACGAGATAAATGCTTCACGTGTTCTTCCTCTACCATAGAGAAGCGATAGGTACTGTATGAATAGTAGGAGTCCAGGAATACCATATATGTATCCTCCAAAAATGTACTCTAATGCTAGTCTATCTATGGTCTTGTCAGGACATATTAGATGAACTATTCCTGGTCCTAACATGTAGTAGAGTAGTACAAGTATTCCAGACGCGGTGAGAGATATGGTAAGTAGTTTTCTAAAGTACTCGTTTAGTAGTTTTCTATCTCCTAGTGCATTAGTCTGTGAGAGAACTGTAGTATATGATGCTAATAATGCGCCAGATACTGGAGCTGATATGAGAAATATTACGTAGGATGCTGTTCCTCTTGCAGCGATGGCGTAGCTTCCTAGTCTAGATATGAAGAATAGGTCGAGAATCATTACAATGCTCTCACATATGTATTGAAGGTAGAGTGGTAACGTGAGCTTTACTAGGCTTCTCCTATCGTAGTAGCATGGTTCCACGATGCTGAAAGTGTGGAGTCTCCTTAATACGTTATCGTGAGTTCATCAGTATTGGTATCATTCTTCACGGTTCTGCAATACCAGCCTTCATCATCTTTTTACTAAGGTATCTAGTGATTATATAGGGTTTACTCCTCCTCTGTATTCTCCTCGTCCTCTATCTCTATTCTTGATCCTCTAAGTCTACGATATACTGAGTATGGGTAAGCATACTTCTTCAAGTGATGAGCTATATATATTGGTGCTCCTACACGTACTGCAAGTGCTGTTGCATCGCTTGGTCTAGCATCTATGTGAAAGAGCTCTCCCGTCCTGTTATCGCGTAGGTATATTGTTGCTACATATATGTTATCTATCATCGCGTCTATGGTTACCTTCTCTATGCTTGCGTCAAGCTTATCTAATATTGTTACTAGTAGGTCATGTGTGAGTGGTCTTGGGAAGTTTATGTTTTCTAGAGCCTTCTTTATCGAGAACGCCATTGTGGCATCTATGCATATTGGTAGGACGTAGTCTCCCCATCCCTCTACTGAGAATAGGATTATGGCCTTCTCTCCATCTAGGTAATCTATCACGTCTATTAGTCTAGCTCTCCCGTACTGGTCTTTACCTGACTCTGAGGGTTTTCCTCCCCCGACCTTCTCTACCATGTATATCTCTTCTCTTTGAACGTATTAAATATATTGTCCTTCAATTATGTCCTCAATCTTGATCTCCTGCTCTGTCCACTTCTCCATGTCTCTTATCTTCACCATTCCTCTACTATGTTCTCTCTTTCCAACTATTATGAATCTTCTTGCACCTATCTTAGACGCGTACTCTAATGCTGTTCTTAGGCTTCTCTCTCCACGTTCAACTATTACTCTAGCTCCTCTATCTCTCAGTGCTCTAGCTATCCTATGACCTGTTCTTGCTAGCTCTCTATCTCCTCCAAATATGTATATGTAGTAGTCTGGTCCTAGCTTCGGCTTCTCTAACCTTCCTTTAAGTGATAACGCCTCGACAAGTCTTTCAACCCCTATGGCAAAGCCTAGAGCTGGAGTACGTATTCCAGAGTATATCTCTATGAGATTATCATACCTACCACCTCCACCAACAGCTAAATTATAATCAGGAACGTACACCTCATATACTAGTCCTGTATAGTAGTCTAGTCCTCTAACAATTCCAAGATCTATAAACATCTTCGAGATACATTCCCTATCCTCGAGCTCTATAATTAGATCCTCGATCTTTCTGATCTTTTCTTCAGGTACTTTAAGTTCTCTCAATATTTCAGGAGCCTTCTCAAACTTATCCCTGATCTCTGAAATGTTTACGAGAGTCTCAGCTATATCTTTACTTAAGTCAAGGTTAGTAAGCATCTTTACCATCTCATCCTTACTGATCTTACCACGTTTATCCAGTATTCTGAATACTTTCAATCTCTTATCTCCTCTCTCTACTCCAAGTCTGTCTAAGATCTCGTCCATTATCTCTCTATCATTTATCCTGATCTCGTACTCCTCAAGCTCTACAGCCTCTAGTGATCTATATAGTACTTCTAGTCCTTCAGCATCTGCCTGTACTGATCCCCATCCTATGAGCTCTATACCGTACTGATGAAACTCTCTGTACCTACCATGTTGAGGCTCGTCATATCTCCATACTTTAGATATGTAGTACCATCTTACTGGTCTTGGTAGGTCCTTTCTATATGCTACTATTCTTGCGATAGGTACTGTAAGGTCGAATCTTAGTCCTAGCTCTCTTCCTGCCTTATCCTTGAAGTAGTATATCTCGTTTATTACTTCCTCTCCTGCTTTTGCTTTAAGTATCTCGAAGTGTTCTATTGCTGGTGTCTCTACTCTTAGGTATCCGTATGATTCTGCTGTTTTTGCTAGTTTTTCACATATTTTAAGTATTGGATAGTACTCTTCTGGTAGTAGGTCTCTTGTTCCTCTTACTGGTCTCAGATAGGTCTCTTCTATGCTCATTATACGTGTACTATCTCTCAGAGGAGGCTTTTAAGTAGTTGGTACATGGTTAAGAAGATGTTTCCTGTTAACGCATATATTAGTACTCCAATAAACATGCATGTGACGTAGGGTATGTAGTATATTGCTAGGACGTGATCGTTCTCTCCGAGTACTCCAGCCTCCATGTACTTTTTCAATTCTTCCACAGGGTCTCTATATACTATCCTTGTGACAGGTCTCAGTATGAGCATGTCTCCTATCCTCACGCTAGCTAGAGCATACTTGTGAGGTCTCTTCAAGATCTCTCTAACTGGTACACATACTGTAGAGACCATGTATAGAATCTTTCTGAGACCACGTATCTTCTCTGACTCTGGGCATAGTCTGAACTTTCTAACATTTATCAACACTATATATGCTGCATATGCTAGCACAGCAACAGCACTATTACATACTACGGCTACTGTAGGAACGTTGAGAACAGTAAAAAGCACATTACGTGACAGAGTCTCAGAATAGACTGGTGGACAGGCAAGACCGAGACAGAGAAAACCCTTAACATCAGCACCACCAGTAAGATCAAACAAGTAACATAACAAGGCAAAGACCAGACCAACAACAAGACTAGAAACATAGGAGAAGAAGACAAGAGAACCAAGACCACCACAAGACAGAACATAGAGAACAGTAAAAACAACACCAGGAACACAGCCAGCCCAAACCCAGTCAGGAACAACCCTCCACAAAAAATCAAAAACACCACCAACACCAAAAACAACACAAACAACAACAAGACCCAACAAACCCCACAAACCACACCCCACAAAAACCAACCAAAAACAAGACAACAAAAACCAAAATAAAAACACTAACCCCCAAACCCAGAAACAAAACACAAACCAAAAAACATAAAAACCCCCACCCAGAAAAAACAACAGAAAGCCGCGGACCGCCCAAACCACACCCGCCGACCCCGGTTCGAATCCGGGCCCGGCTACCGTAACGAAATTGAAAGCAGCTTACT
>JAADCU010000068.1 GCA_013154355.1 Thermoproteota archaeon
ATCACGATACTCATAATAGTACTCACGGTAGTAATGTTTTTAATAGTAATACAACTGTGCCGAAGAGGGATCACGAAGTGAACATTATCACGATTCTACTACCTACATCGCTCATGCTGCTATCAGCTGGAACCTGCATAGTAGGACTCAGTAGAGATCTTGTGAGACTCATAATAGGTCTAGAGTCTCTCTTTCTCTCAGGACTTGTAGCATTATCAGCTCTATACCTCGTAGAGCCCATACAAGCATCAACCTTGATATTAGCATATCTTGCATCATCTATAATGGAGACAACGCTGCTAATAGGACTAGTATACTATCTAAGCAAGGTTGGGTATAGAACACTTGTAGAGGAGAGTAGATGAACATGATCGCGATATCTCTACTATATATACCTCTAATCATAGCAGTACTACTGTTCTTACTGAGAGGAAGATTGTTCACAAATACGTTAAGATGTGTTTTCTCAACTTTGGCATGTATAATAATGATTATTCCCTCACTATACTACTATGCTAATAATAGTACTATTCTAGAGGAGACTATTGTAAAAGCACCCTACATCGGTCCTATAGTATTCTGGATTAATCCGATCTCTGCATTCATGATACTGGTATCTGGTATCATAGCGGCAGCGGTCTCTGTGTTCTCTCTGAGCTACATGGAGCATAGATGCGAGGAACTTCATATAAGTAATGACTTATCTACATACTATGGTCTCTACCTGCTCTACATAGAAGGTCTTCTAGGAATGCTCTACTCAAGAAACCTCATAGTGATGTTCATCTTTCTCGAGCTTGCAGCAATAACAAGTTTCCTACTAATACTCTTCTACGGATATGGTAACAGGTACAGAGTAGCGCTCCTATACCTAGTGTGGAGCCAGATAGCATCACTATTAGTGCTCTGTGGCATTCTTCTACTATATAACTGGTCAGGAACATTCATAATTAAGCATCTACTAGCTAGATACTGTGGTACCGCATTAATATCATTTAGCTTAATACTTCTAGGACTTCTAATAAAGATGGGTACATTCCTAGTACACTTCTGGCTTCCCTGGGCTCATGCTGAAGCACCATCACCAGTAAGTGCTATATTGAGTCCAGTACATATAGGAGTAGCTGGGTACGTTCTTATGGAGATAGCTCACTCATTCTATGCTCCAATCATTAGATCGATATCTATGTACCTCATGATATATGGCATCGTGACGATGATATATGGAGGAATGATGGCACTAAGCGAGAACGATATCAAGAGATTCCTAGCATACTCCTCTATATCACACATGGGATCCATGCTCATATGTATAGCAATGTGTAACTATATTGGAGAAGCAGCACTTGTTCTAGTATTTGTAGCACATGCATTAGCAAAATCTCTGCTCTTCATGTTCAGTGGCTTCTGCATATCTAGACTAGGGTTCAGAGACTTTACGAACTTGTTTGGTCTCTACGACATTTATAGGCCTCTAGCAGTTGCTGGAATAATAGGTTTCATAAGTCTTTCAGGAGTATTTAATATAGGTCTTCTATCAAAGATTTATTTAACGTTTGCTATAGCTGACGAGATAGTACTAATATATTATCCATGGAAGATCTTTCTAGTACTGATATATATAGTATCAATAATGATAACAATAGCATACTGCTTCTACGCTATGAAGAGACTATACTTTGGTACTGCACATCACTTACGTAGAGTGAGACCTGTATACTCCATGGATGTTCCCATAATACTTCTAGCATTGTTAACAATAGTGCTCATGTTTCCACAGATAGTGCATGCTGCTATAGGAAAGATATATCTATGGAACTTTCTAAGAAGTTTAAAAGCGTGAGAAAATGCTTATGATAGAGCAATTCTTAACATTATCAATTATCTTACCATTAATAGGATCGTTAATTGAGATATTTCTAAGAAGAGGAGTTGCATTATCAGTACTTACCTCGATCACTCTCATGATACTGATCTTCCTACTATTTCACGTCAGTGCTCAGATAGTGATACCCTACTTCAGATATGGTGATGTAGTGTTTGAGCTTCTTATAGATAAGACATGGATAACGTATGCATTAGCTGCTACATTAATAATACTTCTAGTAGAGGTCTACTCCATAGGATATCTATGGGATGACTATAGAAGAGGATGGTTCTTCTTCTTTAGCGGACTAATGCATTTTGGGACACTACTACTCCTTTTTGCTGGGGATCTCATAACTATAACCATAGCATGGAACATACTTGAACTATGCAGCTATGCACTGATAGGTCACTGGTATAGAGATGAACCTGAAAGATATGTTGGAGAAGGATTAAAATTTAGAGATATGACTCTACTATGGTCTCCATCATCTGCCGCTTATAGAGCCATAGTTATAACTAGTCTAGGAACATCATCTATGCTAGTAGCATCATGTATAGCATACTCTCTAACTGGATCCGTACTCCTGAAATCTCTAACACATGTAAAGTCTACAATATTTTACATTCTCATACTTCTCTCAATACTAGTTCCATCAGCTCAGATACCTTTCACAGAGTGGCTGTTCACCGCCATGGCAGGTCCAACACCTGCCTCAGCAATGATCCACTCTACAACTCTCGTCAATGCTGGAGCATTTACAATATTTAAGATAGGTAGCTATGCTCCATGCATGCATGGCATAATCATGACTATAGTACTCATATATGTTCTACTCTCAACAATAATTTCAGGAATCATCGGTCTCGCATCTAGAGAAGTTAAAGTCATACTTGCAGCATCAACTACGATATATGTCGGCTTACTCCTATACGTATCACTACTATACTGGATCACTCATATGAGTATTCTCCTGATACTGGGACTTATAATACTGTTAGCTCATGGACTAAGTAAGGCATGTCTCTTCATGACTTGTGGATACACCATGCATCTAGCAAAGACGAGATTTCTGGACGAGGTCAAGGTGTTTCTAAGATTTAAACCTAGCTTTATCGCATTAATCTTAGCATCCGCTAATCTTTTTGGAGTAGTAGTACCTAGCCTAGGGTTCTTAATGACAGAAATGTCTATTGAGTACTCACCTCCATATACTATACCTCTACTATTGATATCGCATATCATATCCATAGCCCTGCTCATGAAGATAATACTCACGTTCTGGGATCTCAGACGTAGAGGAGTAGAAAGTATAGACGAGGTCGAGGTGAAGGATCTAACTATGGAAGTTCCGACACTAGTAATGATGGTCTTACCCTACGTTCTCTTTGTGATATTTCACCCATATGTCAAGCTTACAATACTTACAGGTGTATCATTAAGTATAGCTATGTTAACTATAATCGCATGTATGTACCTTAAGAGCAGAGTTAAAAGCGTCAGAGTATTAAAAGTAAGACTAGGTCTACCATACGTGATAGATAAGCTGTTTGGTGGAGGCTTTAGAAAACTATGTATATTAATATATCATGCTTCGAGTATCTTGGACAATTATATACATGGTATCAATATATTGAGAATAGCATCAAGAATAAGGTCTATTGATCTCAAAATAGATTATAGACTTCATATAAGAGGTCCAAGAGTCTTTGTTGAAAAATTATGTAGAATAGTGAATAGGATACACATAGATAAGGTCGTTAGAGATCTTGCTTACATAAGTACGATCATAGTCATCGTTATGATGGTAGTAGTTATAGTACTTCTACTTCTCTGATAGTCGTCATGCTTTACCTGATCACATTGTCGTTAACATTTTCTCTATCACTAATCGTGATATTCTGGCTGCTAAGATTGCGTACTATCGTTAAGATTATAGCTCCAATACTAGCATCGATACCTCTCATATTATTATCATTTATGTATTCTACATATCTCGTTCTGATACTTTCTGTAGAGATCATCCTATTATCATGTGCTATATCTCTTGAAGTTGTTGAGGAATCTCTAATATATGCACAATCTCTGATATACATCTCGTTAGCATACATCTTTACGTTTCTACTCATCTCTAGGCAGTATCCTGTTCTAGCATCTTTATGGATAATTGCATCAGCTTTCTTTGCTCCTCTACTTGCTAGAAGCAGAAGAAGAGAATCTATCTACTCCTGTGTGAAATACGTAACCTTTTCTGCAATAGGATCTACAATATTAATCATAGGTATATCAATGATGTTGATGCCGTCTCTGAGAACTATTGGTCTAATGCTTCTTGTGCTTGGAGTACTATATGAGACTGGTGTAGTTCCTCTACACGTATGGCTTCCTGATGTCTACAGGAAGAGTGATAGAGAGTCAGTAGCCATGTTATCATCGTTAATGAAGATCATTGCGGCATTAGTGTTATCTAGATTATTCATAAGTATGAGCGTTGACGCTAGCTACATGACTTTTCTAATCTTTGCAATACTTTCCACAATAACTATGATAATAGGAAATCTTGGAGCATTATTTGCAGATAATGTAGAACATTTGCTAGCATTCTCATCTATAGCACAGACAGGATATGCTTTAGCAGTTCTATCGATAGGTTTTCTCAATAACTCTCTCATGCCTCTCTGTCTAGGTGTCCTAATTCTTCAATTTCTCTCAGTAGCAATATCTAAGTGTGCTCTCTTCATAGGACTTGACTCTGATGGAAGAGGTGTCAAGCCTATGGTTCTCATAAATGCTCTTTCTCTCATAGGTATACCACCTCTCGTAGGATTCTGGCCGAAATTATTCATAGTATGGTATGCTCTAGAGACAGGACAGGTCTGGCTTGCAATCATCATAATAATAAATAGTGCAATCTCAGTACCTTACTATATCAGACTTCTAAGAATCTATAAAGTATCGAGAACGTCAAATATTCTAACAGCTTTAATGATTATTTTAACAGTACTTGTAATTATTTTAGGAGTGGTATTTCCATTAGAGATACTTCGAGAATGTGTAGGTATTTTACAGATCTAGTCTACCCAGTAGTAATGTGATATCTCTCTATCAAGTACGGGATCTATCATCTTTATCTCAAAGTACTCACTGACCTTGAGCTGACCTGAGACTGTGGGTATTGTTCCAGAGAATACTACTACATTTCTCATATCTTCAACAATCTCTCTTACCTGATCTAGAAGCTTTTCAGGTCTTATGAGCATGCCTATGTTTCCGTCCTGATATAGTGTCTTCTTGCTATCCTCAAGTATCCAGCTTCTCAGTATTATCTTATCTATATGTTTCTCTACCTCATCTAATGGCCATGCTCTACGTGCTACGACTTTAGGATACATGTGTTTTCCTGCCAGTATGTTACATCTCTCAGCATCTATGTCTGTATGATCGCTTCCAACTGTGATGAATATCTCGTCTTCATTTCTTATCAGTAGAACATACTCTACTTCTCCAACATGTGTCTCAGATATCTTCCGTATGTAGTTGCTTGTTGTTATCAGGTATGGCTGCAGCCGGTAGTATTCTGGTATAGTTCTTGGTTTTATACCGTACTTTTCTCTCTCTTCAACTAGTTTCTTAACTATATCAATGTTTCTTCCCGTCCAGGAGAAAACTATGAGCTCGTTTACTGCTATCTCTATATCTCTCTCATTACCGTTCTTGAACTCTATGGTCACGTTTAGTCTATGCATACTCTGACACAGAGAGTGTGATAGTG
>JAADCU010000012.1 GCA_013154355.1 Thermoproteota archaeon
AATCCTCAAGATTGGCAGAACATGGTCATCGTAATTCTTGCCAGCTAGCCGCTTGATTTAATTCCTATTATATCTTAAAATATCTCCATTATGATAATATCTATATAGAGAGTGGAGGCATATTGTGTCCAAGAAAATTGATCCTGTTAGTGTTTGTGAAAGTTATATAAATCAGCATGATTGGAGAGTTAGAGAGAATGCTAATATATCATATTCTCTCTCTAATTTGTTATTACATTGTGCTGGTAGTGTTGTTGCGTCTTATACGCTTAAGCATTTGTATGATAAGGTAGATACTGCACATCTACATAACTTAGGTTACCTTCATATACATGATCTAGCTGGTGGTATAGCTCCTTATTGTGCTGGATGGTCACTTAAGGCTTTATTGGATAGAGGTATTGATATAGGTCCTAGTTTTGTAACATCAGCACCAGCTCAACATCTTAGAACTGCAGTTAACCATATAGTTAACTTCCTAGGTATATTATCCAATGAATTTATGGGAGCATGTGCCTTTAGTGATGTTGATGTATTACTTGCTCCTTATATATACAAAGACTACATTAACTATCGACAATTTCTAATTAAAGAATTACCTGGACATAGTGATGAAGAATATGACAAGGCTGCTTTTGATTATATAAAGAAAGAAACAGAACAGTCATTACAAGAACTTATATACCATCTCAATATGCCAAATAGATGGGGCGGGCAAAGTCCGTTCACAAATATAGTTCTAGATCTATCAGTACCTAAGGACATGATAGATCAGAATGTTATCATAGCAGATAAGTTCTTATTAGATGAGAATGGAAATCCTGTTACATATGGTCAATTACAGAAATTTGTAGATCTATTCAATAAGACATTATTCGAACTATATATAAGAGGTGATGCTGCAGGTAAGCCATTTACATTTCCAGTCATTACCGTCAACTTAACAGAATCATTCTTTAAAGAACTAGATCCAGAAGTAAGAGAAATAATATTAGAGGCTAATGCTAAGAGAGGAGCCACTTATTTCCAGAACTGTATAAATGGCTATATGAACGGAAGAAAGCTAGATGAAGGCGACAGTAGAGCAATGTGCTGTATGCTAGAAGATCATCTCCTATATGTCATAAAGGATGATGAGTCTCAACTATGCAAAATAGGATGGTTAGTTCCAACTGAAGATAATGATTCTGATCAAGTTGTTATAGAGGATCCTGATATATTAGTAATGGCTGCTGATGGTAGATTTGTCAAGCCAAGAAAAATATTTGCGCTTAAGTACACTGGACTTATATATACATTCAATACAGAACAAGGTCGTCATCTCTCTCTCACAAAAGATCATGTTCAGCCAATCTATTTCTATCCTAATAACAAATCCAAGAACTTAACAAGAGAAGAATTAACACCTGACAAGATCATTCAATTACTTCATCAAGGTGACAATGACATTTATTTCAAGACTATTATTGGTACATTAGATAAGATTGATTCATATAGTACTAAACCTTATAAAGGATGGGTATATGATATAGAGTTACCAGAAGATAATAAAGCTAATGATTGCTTCTTTGCAAATGGTCTTGAAACTCATAACTGTAGGCTTCAGATTGATGTCAAAGAAATGCTTGCCTATAGTAAAGGCTTATTTAGTGCTGGTGACTATGTAGGATCTGTAGGAGTAGTGACTCTTAATATGGCAGTAGTTGGTTATCTATCAAGACATTATGGAAAGCAAGCATTGTTTGATCATGTAGAAGCTCTTATGGATTCAGCCAAAGACTCTTTATTGATAAAGAAGAAGGAAGTTATCAAAAATCTCAAGAATGGACTATTCCCATTCACTAAGGAATATTTACCATATAAAGAATTCGAATCTCATTTCCTGACAATAGGTTATTGTGGGTTACATGAATGCCTCCTTAACTATGGTATTGAAGGTGGTATATTAAATCCTGAGGGCAAAGAATTAGCTAAAGAACTATTAGAGTTCATGAATCAAAAGATTAATCAGTATAAAGAAGAAACAGACCTCTTATTCAATCTAGAAGCAACTCCTGCAGAAGGAGCATCATATAGATTAGCAAAGACTGCAAAATCATATTTACCAGACCTAATCGTATCAGGGGAAGGAGATGCTATTTATCTAACAAATAGTTGTCATTTACCAGCAGAAGCTCAAGGTGATTATGTTAATGTAGTATTACATCAAAATGATCTTCAGCCACTTCACTCAGGCGGTACAGTTGTTCATTTCTATCTTGGATCAGAACTAGACAATCATACATTACACAATCTACTACTAAAGCTATCAAGATCAAAGCTACCATACTTTACACTAACACCAGTAGTTAGTATATGTCCTATACATGGACCTATTATAGGAGATTATGAATATTGTCCGTTCCCTCACACTGATGAAGAGATAAATGCGGTACTTAGTAGGAATTGATCTAGCTATGTATAAGACGGGAATGTCTATACTAGACCTAGAATATGAGAGTTCCCGATTTGTTTTGTTTACAACGCATATAAAAATTGCTTCACGTAAGAGTTCTGATATAGAAATGAGGCTGATAAGATATAGCAAAGATAAGAATTATGTTAAATGGGGTATAGAGTTAGGTACAAATATTGTTAATTATCTCTTCACTAATAACATTACTGATCTTGGTTTTTGTTTTGAAGGTAAAGCATATACATCATTCAAGACAGGTAACTTTGATGAATTTACCGGTGCAGTAAAAGCTATTCTATTTAAAACCTTCCCATCAAGTCCAATCTATATCACACCTATTAATACAATCAAGAAATTTGCAACAGGAAATGGCAGAGCATCTAAGCAAGATATGATATCTGCCTTTATAAAAGATAATAATATCGATCCTGTTGTTGATGATATTGCTGATTCATATTATATAGCAAAGTACATTCAATGTAGAGGAGGGCACTAATGGCTCATAAGAACAATAAACGTGTAAGATGTACTCGCATTACTAGAATTGTAGGCTATGCAAGACCTATCGATCATTGGAATATAGGTAAATCTAGAGAATGGGCTAAAAGAAATATTATTGCAAAACAAAGATCAATAGGGTTGGAGCAATAACAATGATTCCGATTGCAAATGTCTTTTCCACGTTAAATGACTTTCCACCATTTCCATCAGCTATCATGTTTACATGTGGCTGTAATCTAAGGTGTAAATATTGCCATAACTGGCGATTAGTTAAGGATCAGGATATTGAACATTTAACGTTAGATGATGTTCAAGCCTATTTAGACGAAGCATCTGAATTTATAGATGGATTAGTAGTATCAGGAGGCGAGCCTACCTTACATCAATATGATTATGACTTCAAACATTTCTTATGCACACAATCACGTCGTCTCCTACTTAAGCTAGACACTAATGGAACGATTCCGATAGAGCCAAAGTTCCTTGATCTATTCTACGGTATTTCAATAACATTGAAACCAATTGGTTACTATAAGTCTCTGGATGATATTGATACTGTTAAGAAGAATATGGACCTAGCCAATCAGATATGCACCTATAAAGAGCTAAGAATTACGCTAGTTGATAATCATGAACAATTTATGCCAGAACTTGATTATATATCAGATCATTTAGATAGTGATTGGAAAGTAACTCTTAACAATGCAGTAAAGGTAGACACAGGAACGTTAGCAGATGATTGGAATGAATGTAACTATGATGATCTAGAGGAGCTAGGTAAATGGGTCAAAGAGAAGATATCAGTACCGGTTCAGATGTTGCTATAGAGTCTGAACGAGTTAAATCTGAGCTTGATCGATTAAAGAATCGGTTATATAATAAACTAGACATGTTAGAACAGATAGAAAAGCAATCCTATAGTCTTATACCAAAAGAAATTAATCATAGGAATGCTTTTATCTTTCAGGAAAGGCTTAGACTAATTAGTGAAATTTCTAAATTGTCTTTGCAAGTAATGCAAGAAATATCCAAACTATCAATGCATAGGTATAAGATAGTAATGGATAGTAAATCCAGAGACAAAGATGGTGAGTTGTCTTATAATGCAATTAAGGATCAGGTTCAGAAAATAATAGATCTAGTAGAGGAGCGTTATGGCAGTTAAGCTAGTTTCAAAAGCAAAGGTAAAGGAAGCGTTACATGTTAATGCTGTTCATAAATTAATAGGAGACATACTGTCTCAAGAAGTAGGTGGCTTAGTATGTGAATCTAATCAGGAATTTATATCAACAGGACTAGACACACTAGATTTTATATTAGGTGGAGGTTTTCCTGTTGGACAATATACTCTAATAGTAGGCCATCCAGGTTCAGCTAAGTCAACATTGGTATGTAGAGCATGTCATGAATTAGAGAAGAAGTATAAGGAAAAGGCATTTACTATCTATATTGATACTGAACAATCAATGAGTGTTACTAGGCTTAAGCAATTAGGTGTGACTCAAGCCTCAATTGTTAATGGAGTCTCTATAGAACAAGTATTTGCCTATCTTACAAAGATAGATGCTTTTAAGAATGATGCAGGTCTAAGTGATATTCCAAGCATTTTTGTATGGGATACTTGTGCCAACACAATGTCTGCTAAAGAACTAGATAAGATAACAGATCCTAATAGTAGCTTAGGATGGAGAGCTAGATTATTATCATTCTGGATACCGAAGATGTTACCTCTTATATATAGGAGCAAGATAGCAGTAGTTATAGTCAATCAGCTCAGAGATAAGATTGATTCTGGCTTTGCTGCTTCTCCTACCGATCTTAAGTATCTATCTCATAGTAAGAACATTCCTGGTGGTAATGCTCTTAAGTTTAATGCCTTTACTCTAATAGAGCTTAAGGATAGAGGTAAGGTTCCTGATACTTATGGCTTTCCAGGAGCTATTATAGAAATCAAAACTGTTAAATGCAAATCATTTCCAGCTAATGTTAGATTAAATGTAGTGCTTGATTATAGAACAGGCTTTAATAGATTCTGGTCAAATGTTCATTTCCTTAAAGAAAAGAATCAGCTAGTAGGAAGTGGAGCATCTACATATCTGAAAGAGTATCCAGATATGAGAACTAAGACTAGACTATTAGAGCATACGTATAATAAAGATCCAAAGTTTAAAGCTGCATTTGATGAAGTATTGCAAAAGACATTACAAGAAACATTTGATGAATTATCTGCATATGTTATAACCCCACCTACATTAGCCAAGTCTGATCAAAAGGAAGCAACGGACGATGAATCAAATCCCGAACCAGTTCAAGAACAGCCTCAAGAACCAATCAATGAAGAGGCTCAGGTTCAGGACCAAAACGACGATTCATGTCCATTTGATATAGACCCAACTCAGCCTACCTCCTTAAATCAAACGCATACCTCCTGACCACATATAGGCCATTGAGAGAGGGGTTGTTAAGGCTCCTCTCTCAATACAATTATAGTGGGATTGATCCACAAGAGGATTCCAACACAGCTTAAAATAGTGGAGATCCCTCTATGCTCACTGGCTTTGATGGTGCCTATGATACCATAAATAAATATAAGACTCAGCTCAAACAGATACTCGGAGCTGCATTAGCATTTAAAGTAGCATCCTCTCTTGTTC
>JAADCU010000051.1 GCA_013154355.1 Thermoproteota archaeon
TTGGTGTTGGTGGGGGGATTGTTGTTTTGCCTTTTCTTGTTTTTGTTTTTGGTTTTAGGCTTGATGTTGCTGTTGGGTGTACTGTTCTTGTCGTGTTTTTGAATGGTCTTGTTAGTGGTTTTATGCATCTTTTGTTGAGGAATTTTAGGTTTGATGTTTTTTGTAGAGTTGTGTGGGTTGGTGTTCTTGGTAGTGTTCTGGGTAGTGTCCTGTTTTTACTGTTTGGTAGGGTTGTGTGGTTTCTCTCTGCTTGTCTTGGATCTTACTTCATATATGTTGCTTCTAGGTCTATACTTGAAGCTTTTGGGAGAACTGTTGTTAGAGAGGTAAGGAGAAGTAGATTAGTGATCTATATCTGTGGATTTGCTGCTGGTCTAGTAGTTGGTCTACTTGGCATGGGTAGTGGTGCTGTTCTAGTACCGATGTTCATGTATGTTATAGGTCTACCAGCAAAAATTGCAGTAGGTACATCACTACTATGTTTTGCACCTATGGCTCTAGTGAGCGTGCTATTCAAGCTTGCTCAACATAGTGTGAATCTTCTAGCCGTAGCATGTATAGCTCCAGGACTGATAGCTGGTGCTAGACTAGGATCAAGAATACTTCTAAGAACTCCGCTAAGAATATTCAAGCTAGTGTTTGGCATAATATTCATGATCATAGGAGTAAAGTTTCTAGCAACATTCGTAACATACATCACCTAGTAGCAGAGAATGAGGATTCGAGGGTATTTAAGCATGTTCCCGTTGCCGACTGTTCGAGAACAGCTGACAAGAGAGGTCTCACTTAATTACTATGATATAGATAACTTAACATACTGCGTGATAAGCTATGGGAGAGAACGATAGACTAACACTAGCACTACTCTGCATAAGATGCATATTCATGTACGCTCTCGAGGAAGTAGTAAGCTCACTACCACTAGTATACGGCATGAAGATGCTTAGACTAGTGAGAGACGTGTTCGGAGACGTTGAATGCGTAAGACAGCTACTCACAGTAGGACTAGACGGACTAAGAGATGTTCTAAAAAAGAAGAGATATGTAAGAGATCTCCAGGTAGAGAGAGTAGGAAACATACTTAGGATAAGAGTAGACGGCTGCGTCCTAGCACCACAACTACATAGTAGAATGATAAGAAAGAAACACCTATGCCCATGGATCCTCACGGCCCTCCTAGCAATGGGGCCAGACGTGTTCTCACGCGTAAGATTCACAGAGAGATATCCAGAGATAACAGACGATGGAGCATACGCAGAGTTCGAAGTAGTAGATTGATGCGGGAGGCAAGTCACGCTCCTCACAGAGCCTCACACGAGGCTCTCAGAGCGGCACCACTTATTAAGACATGACCTACTAATAAACTTGGCTCTCGTGAGATCATGCTTAAGAAGATAGTTGAGAGAATAGAAAAAGAGTTGAAACAGATAGAGGACGTTAGAGATAGCATAATAAGAGAGAGCAGAGACATAATAAGACTATCGAGAGAGATAGTACATCTAGTACATAGAGGAGAGCTAGAAGAAGCAAGAAGTAGAATAAACAAGCTTACTGAGATCGTGAGAGAGATAGTTAGAAAAGCAAGACAGCACCCACAACTATACTATAGCGGCCTAATATGCGGTCCACTTATAGAGTATGTAGAAGCAGTAACACTATACAACATAGTCACAGAGAACAAGATACCTAGCCCAGAGGAGCTCGATGTGGAGAACGTGCCGTATCTTCTAGGACTAGGAGACGTAGTTGGAGAGCTCAGAAGGATAATAATCGAGGCGCTGAGAAGAGGAGAAGATGTTAAAGAAGTAGAAAAATATTTCAGATACATGGAAGAGATCTATGAAGCACTATCGCTCATAGTAGTACCTGATGCACTAGTACCAGGATTGAGAGGTAAGGTCGACTTCATAAGAAAGATGGTAGAGGTAACTAGAGCAGACCTGTACTTGGCAACTCTCAGATTTGTACCTAGAAGAGAGGAGGATATTAATGAGAAGTAGAAAGAGGCTAGATAGCATAGCTAGAGCAAGACTACCAGAAGGATACAGTCTAGAGAAGCTTAGAAAAATGCAGAACATTCTTGCATCGAAGATCATAGAGAAAGATGTAGTTGAGAATCCTGAAAAGATCTGTGGAATAGATCTAGCATACATAAAAAAGAACAATAGAGAGCTAGGTATAGCATGTGCAGTAGTCTGTAAAAGGAATGGTGAACCAGTAGATAGGTCCTGTAAAGTAGTTGAAATAAACTTCCCCTACATACCTACGTTACTATCATTAAGAGAGCTTAGACCCATGGTAATAGCCTTCAGATCATTAAGAGAGAAACCTGACATAGTAATCATAGACGGTCATGGAAAAGCTCACCCATATAGGCTAGGAATAGCATCACATTTTGGAGTAGTAATGAAGATTCCCACAATAGGATGTGCAAAGTCTCTACTCTATGGAGAACTAAGAAACTGTAAAGAAGAACAGTGCGATATAGTAGATCCAGAGAACGGTGAGATAATTGGAAGAGCATTAAGACACTACAACAAGTACGTGTACGTGAGCGTGGGAAATCTAGTAACGCTAGATACAGCATGTAGAATAGTTAGGGAGATGTTAAAAACTAGGTCACAGATGCCTATACCAGTACTATATGCACATAACATGTGTAATGAATACAAGAAGAAGATTAGTACAGGTACAGTAGACATAGGAAGATTCTTATGAAGATAACACACGTGATCCTGTATAAGTTGAAGAATAGGAGAAATATTGAAGATATAGTTGAGATATGTAGAAACCTCAACATAGAAGTCATATATATAGCTAGAGATTATGTAGAACATGTTCCTGAGAACATGAAGGTGTTTAGAAGTATTGAAGAATGCTTAAGAGAGATTGAGAATGTTGATCAATACATAATACTTGAAACATATGGTAACAAGTATCTTCCAGAGATAGACTTCAAGAATAATATCTGCATAGTTGTTGGAGCAGAAGATCTAGGAATACCTGAGAAAGAGATCGAGAAGTTTCCTAGAGAACGTACATGTATAGTAAAGATACCAATGGGCAGGTACGGTTCAAGTTATAATGTAGTGACAAGCCTAATAATGATGCTTACAGAATTCTTAATTAGGAAGATGATGAAGGTATCCTAGACCGATAGATGGAGAAAACCCGGATGCTGAACATCATATATGTAGAGCCAGCAGATATGTTCTACCCTGGAGTACTATTAAGAACAGCATACTCTGCACTTGGAGACTCACTGAGAAAGTTCCTGATAATAAGCAAGAGAAGACTAAACATCGGAGACCTAGCTAGATACTCTAGACTCCCCATTAGGAAGTTCAGAGAGATAGTAAGTATACGTAATGAAAACGTTGACATGAGACCCAACATAGTAGTATCATCAACAGGTAAAGTAGATGAACAAACTCTAGAAGAAATTAAGAAGCTTAGGTACAAGAATGAACTTACAATTCTAGTCGATGAACATGGTACTACTGAGAACGCTGATGCAATATCTTTTAATACAGGACTATTTAGACACCCTGCTTACGAGGCAGTATCACTATTATACATGTTATATATTAGAGATATTCCCGAGATATCTATTGAATATTCTTCATATGAAGTTGAGGAAAGTCTTGATTATGGAGAGCTCATATACTTCATGAGAAACATATCAACATCTATACTATTTATAGATAACTATCCAATACTGGATCCTAGAACAGTAGTATATACCTTACGTCATGTTTTTAGAAATCATGGACTCTTTCTTGATATAGCTAACGTAGAGATAGGTCTAGACTATCCTAATGGTAGATTAATTGAAAGAATACTGATAGACGTGTACAAATACAAGAACCTAGAACATGTTAAAAGCGACGAGATAAGGTTCGACGGTCATATTTTAGACACATTATTCATATCTCGTAAAGGAAAGATTATCAGGTTAGTACTGAAGATAGATCCTGATAGAAGAAGAGTATGTTTAAGAGAGAATATATGTATATCATCAGAAGAATCTGAGAGTCCTGAGGAGTTGTTAGCACTTTTTCTGACAAACTTTAAAGCTTAGAATAGAGTAACCTCCTTGGGATTTCCTATTGCCAGAATACGAACAGTAAGACCTGGTCAGGAAAGACCTAGAGAAAAGTGGCGACGATTCATAGAATGGTTTAACAATGTCATAATGGAGGCAGAAATCTACGATTACAGGTACCCAGTCAAGGGATGCTACGTGTGGAGACCATATGGCATGAAGATCAGGAGAAATGTTGAGAAGATAATTAGAAAGCTCCTAGAAGATACAGGACATGAAGAGGTTCTTTTCCCCGTCTTTATACCACAAGAGTTCTTTGCTAAAGAGGCAGAGCATTTTCGAAACTTTGAGCAGGAGGTCTTCTGGGTCACGAAGGGTCTAAGCGGTGAGGAACGTCTCATACTTAGGCCTACAAGTGAGACAGCCATGTACCCCATGGTCAAGAACTGGATATACGATCATAAGGATCTTCCCTTCAAGATATATCAGATAGTTAACGTGTTCAGAGCAGAGACAAAGATGACTCATCCCATGATTAGGCTCAGAGAAATATCCATGTTTAAGGAAGCTCATACATTTCACGCAGATCGTGAAGATGCTGAGAGACAGATAAGAGAGGCCATAGACATATATAAGAGGTACTTCGATGAGCTATGTGTACCATATCTACTCTCTATGAGGCCGGAGTGGGATAAGTTTCCAGGAGCAGTCTACACTATAGCCTTTGACACACTGATGCCTGATGGAAAGACTCTACAGATAGGTACAATACACTACCTAGGAACAAACTTCTCGAAAGTGTTTGAAGTGATGTATCTTAGACCTGACGGTAAGAGAGACTACGTACATATAACCTGTTATGGTATCTCGGAGAGATCTATAGCAGCAATGCTTGCAGTACATGGAGATGATAGAGGACTATGTTTACCTCCAAAGATTGCTCCAGTACAGGTCATAGTGATACCAATAATGTATAAGGAGGTCAAGGAGAGAACTAGAGAAGAAGCATATAAGATAAAGGAGGAGCTTGAAAAGTACGATATAAGAGTCATAGTTGATGATAGAGAGGATAAGACTCCTGGATGGAAATACTACTACTGGGAGCTGAAAGGTGTTCCTCTGAGGATAGAGGTAGGTCCAAGAGATATAGAGAATAGAAAGGTGACGGTAGTCAGAAGAGACAACTTCGAGAAATATGAAGTAGATAGAGAGGAACTCATAGATGCAGTAAGAGAACTAATGGAAGAAGTAACAAAGAACCTCAGAGAGCAAGCATGGAAAAACCTAATACAACACGTGAAGCTAGCAACAACAATAGAAGAAGCAAACAAGCTAATACAGGGGGGAAACATCGTAGAGATACCATGGTGTGGATCTAAGGAGTGTGGATTAAAACTACAGGAGAAGACAGACGCAGATGCATTAGGAACACCAATAGACAAAGATGTAAACAAGGAGATACAGGA
>JAADCU010000018.1 GCA_013154355.1 Thermoproteota archaeon
GTATTATACATTTATGATCTATCGAAGCTATACTTAAAATACTATGAGAAACATATTGACTGAGAAATCTGTGCATCTTAAGCTAATTATAGAGAATTTTGGACCATTCGAGCATGCAGAGATAGAGTATAGACCATTAACGATAATTATAGGACGAAATAGTGTAGGAAAATCACTACTCCTCTACCTTACATGGGCACTATCAATATCTACACCACAGTTCGAAGTTATTGAAAAATATCTTACATTAGAAGAAGGTCAGCAACTAGTTAAATCATATGAAAATATTATTAAGGGTCTTAAGGATAGTAAAGATATTGAGAATTATATTAAAGATTTTGTGAGAATATTCCTGAAACTTCTCCCAAATATGTGTCTAGATTCTTTGAAGAGTAGTTTAAAGAAGGTTTTTAACATTGATAATACTAGAGAGCTTGTTAGAGAAGGATCTGATAATGCTAAGATAATGCTAGAAGGAAACTTAGGTGCTTACCTTATTATTAAGCTAGGAGATGATATTGAGATTCTCGATCATTATATGGCTATTGAAGATTATCTCTGTGAAATAAAGTTTAGAGCACATGATCAAAATACGATATCTTTCGAAGGGTTTCACATACATACTAGATTAACAGTATCCAACTTAGCAGATCTCCTAAAGCTCACATTTACCGTGATCTCAGACTATCTTGCTCATATTTTTCCATTATTCTTCCTTCCTGAAGATATGTCTGCCCTCTTAGTAGATGGTAGAGCTGGAATAGTTAGAACCTTGCTTAGCCCATACATACAGCACTTATTAACAGGTAGAGGACTCTTCTATCCTGATCTAAAGCTCTCAGATCTATACTATTATCTCGCTGAACTACTCTATAAGAACAGGATTAGGATAGAGATGGTGAAGAATCTACTTAGAGAGTTAGGTTGCAGTATAAGGCCTGTCTTTGAGGGAGGAACAGTTAAGATATATGTTGATACATGGAGTAGAAAGTCTCTCCGCTTCGAGAGAGCTCCATCAGGAATTCGCGAGATCCTTCTAGTGAGTCTCGCATTAGCATCTGAGGAAAATCCTAAATTAATACTTATTGAAGAACCTGAAGCACATCTACATCCTAGAGCTCAGAAAATATTTGCTAAAATCATAGCTAGATCGATAAACATGTTAAACAAGTTCATAATATTTACAACACATAGCGACTACATAATCTATAGTCTAAGTAATCTAGTAGCATTATCAAGCATAAGATCTGTAGAAAAATTGAAAGAACTAGGTTACGAGGAACATGAAGCAATAGAACCTGAAAAGATCGCAGTATACCTCATACGTCAAGAACAGGATAAATCGATTGTAGAGAAATTGAACGTTACCTCAGAGGGAATACCTGAAGAAGATTTTGCAGAAATAGCAGCAGAGATAACTGATGAAAGAGCAAGAATATACTTCATGAGAAAATGATAACAATAGATTTAGAGAAGATAGCAAACGAGATAGGAATACTTCAGCAAAAACATGCAGACAAGTTAATCATAATTAGAGATACTGTAATAATAATTGAAGAAACAGGAAACATACATACACGTGATGATGTAGAGAAAATTGTTAATACTATAAACGAATTAATTAATGGAAGACTAAGAGAGTACCTAAGTAGTAGGGTAGAGATTTCGAATATTGTTCATATAGTTGGAATAATACATTCAACAGGTTCTTCAAAAGGAAAATCTGTGCATTATATTGCATCAGTGAATAGAGAACTTCAAAAGCGTTATAGAAGTTATTCTATAGCTTTACTATCTCCAGCATCCTGTGATCGTGATCTCGTAAATAAGTTAAGGAAGTTGAATATCGAGATAGGTTAATAGGATTCTTGAGATCGATATAGTGTCTCCACTATGGATGTAGGAGACATATTAGAATCTTACATTATACCTGAGCTCAACATTAATTTTCGTAGATAGGATAGCAGAGTACGAGAAATTGATAGAATGGATCTCAAGCTCAGGAAGAATCTGGAACTTCGTAATATATGGACCCTGGGGATCTGGAAAATCAGAGTTTGCTAGAGCATTCACATGGTCTATGAAGAACAAAGACAGGTACCTAGTACTCTACCTTGATCTTTCTAGAGAGAAATCAGACATAGTACTACTATCAGATTATGATAAGTCTAAACTAATTATGGAAGTAATTAAAACATCATTAGGAAAATTAGGTGAAATAATTCTAAAAATGTACAACATCATTAAAAAGATTGTAGAAATATGTAAATTAGAGAATAATAAATTCATAATTTTTATTGACGAAGTTAAACATGTATTACATTATCATGGTGATTCTATAGAATATTTAGTATCTTCAGCTGAAAATGTTGCTCGTGATTGTGCTAGAGATCTCAATTTAGAAAGCATAAATATTATATTTATCACAAGTGAGCAGACTCTTGCTAGAGATTTCTTAAAATATGAAGGAAAGTTCTTAACTACTCTCTTATTTTGGCATCTTGATAAAGAAAGCTTCTCTAAACTTATGAAAAATCTTAACTTTCATGATAAACATATTATAGATATATTATATAGGTTATGTGGAGGCTGTCCAAGACTTGCTATAGATTTTGTAAAAATGTATAAACAAGATATTATGCTTCTTGTCCTTGATTATGTTGATAGGTTTATGAGAGCATTACTGAAATACTTGAGAGTTAGTGGTAAATGTTTTAAAGATGTTTTGAAGGAGTTTAAACTTATCTTAGATAATGTTGATAATGTTGAGCTATGTGGTATATATGATATCTTTCTCGAACATAATATTACTATTCCTATAGTACCCTCATTTAAACAGTTAAGTCAGATTCAGGGTAATTATGTTGGAAAGAGAGTTGGCTTTCAATTACCATTATACTACTATATTACACGTCTAATTTTTGAGAAGGGAAGCATAGATATTGATAGTGATGATGTTAAAAGATTGGTAAGTTATCTTGAGTCGAGTTAAAGCATGTTTATAAGTGACTTAGCTTTTACATTTTTAGTGGTCTAGTGTTTCCTAGGTTATTTATTGAGAATTTTGGACCTTTTGAGAAGATTAATCTTGAGATTAAGCCTCTAACTCTCTTTATTGGACGTAATAGTGTTGGTAAGTCTATGCTTCTTTATCTTCTCTGGACTTTATCCTCATCTTTTCCTGATATGAGTAAGATTGTGCAAATTTTTGAGAGAGAAGATGGTAAGGTTCTTGTTGAAGATATCTTAAATAAGGTATATAATGGTGAGGATATTGATAATGAGTTCAAGAACCTTCTGAAACTTATTGTTAAAGAGCTTCCATATGCTGTAGCATCAACTTTAGAGTACTCGCTTATCAAGACTTTCAATGTTAATAATCTTAGAGAACTTTCTAATGATTCTAGTAGAGATATTGTTATTGATATTGTTGGGGAGTTTATTAGGGTAATATTCAAGATATATGATAGAGTTATTGTAGATCATTATGAAATTAATGTTAAATTTCTCGATAAGATTCATGTTAGGACTGTAAGTAAGAACTATATTGTACTTAGCCTCGATGATGTAGAAGGTCCTCCTAGACCTATATTCACATGGTTGGACCTGTTAAACATCATAATTGACCTATTAGTATTATATGTCTATACTGGTATACATATGTTCTTCACTCATAGAGCTGCTTCTGCAATATTTGTAGATGGTAGAGCAGGAATAATAAGAACATTATTAAGAACAATTCCTTACCAGTTTCCTCGTATTGCTACAGAAGTAGTGAATCCCGACATAAGCTTCATAGAGCTTTATTATAGTCTTATCGAAGATTTACGTAAAGGTAAGAATATTGAATTAGAATTTATAAAACCATTCTTAAGAGAGATCGGTATTGAAAATATCGAATTATTACTAGAAAGAGGAGCATATACGATAATTCTCACATCTTGGACAGGTAGAAAAATGAGAATAGAAGATACACCTTCAGGAGCAAGAGAATCTCTCCTACTAGCTCTCTCATTAGCTACAAGAGAGTACCCCTGGATCATATATGTTGAAGAACCTGAAGCACATCTACATCCTAAAGCTCAGATAATGTTAACAAGACTCATAGTTAAGTCTGTGAATAGATTCCATAAGAGAATCATATTAACTACACATAGTGACTACATAATTACTACAATAAATAACTTAATCACACTATCAGCAGAGAAAGATGAGAAACTACAAAAACTTGGATATACTAGAGAAGATGTTATAGAGCCAGATAACGTTGCTGCATATCTAATAAGACCAGAAGGTAGGAAAGCAGTAGTTGAGAAACTTGAAGTTACGTCTGATGGCATTCCTGAAGATGAGTTTGCAAAAATAGCGATGGAGATTCTTGATGAGAGAACGAGAATATATGCGTGAGATAGATCTAGAACGTATAGCACAGGAGGAAAAGTGGTCTGAAAAACATGCTGATAAGTTGCTAGTAGTTGAGAATAATGTTGTTATAATTATTGAAGAGACTAGAGGAAGAGGAAAGAAAGATGATATAGATAAGATCTTAAACACTATTAATAAGATAATTAACGAAGAAATCTTAGAAAATATGTAAATATTTCAAAAAGAAGTGTAAGAAAATTCATAGGTATAATTCATTTTCAAAAGAGACCTGACATACCACTAATTAAGACCATAGGGAGTATAAATAATGAGTTAAGGAGAAGACGTAGAGAGAAGATAATTATAACACTCGCGAACTGTTATGGCGAGCTTCGTCGAAAGATATTCACGTTAGCAGGTAGTTCCTAATGTTAGTATAGGTATACTTCAATTCCTTTCAACTTAGCTTGTTCTTCAACGTCCTTCCCTACTAGTGCTCCAACAAGTATTGGAATAATATTTTTACCTGCAAATCTTTTAGATACAAGCTCAACCTTAGATAGAAGTCTACCAATATCCTCGACCTTAGGCTTAATCTTTACCTCAACCACGTAGACAGATCTATCTGTCTCTAGTAACAGATCGATTTCCTGATTGTCGATCCTGTAATTTCTTCTTTTCATCAATATTTTCTCACCTCTTTCTCGAATATTCTCTTTCAGATCGTCCAGTAGAGTTTTAGTGTAGAAACTTTCCGCTAATGCTCCAAGTTCAAGCTCAACCCTACCAAGCCTCTTTTCGATTTTATCAAACCTTTTATCATGTTCTTCTAACTTTCTCTCTATCTTACTCAACCTCTCATCATGTTTAGATAACTTCTCCTCTATTCTCTTAAGCCTCTCATCATGTTCGGATAACTTTTTCTCAATTCTATCAAGTCTCTCGTCATGTTCTTTTAATCTCTTAGCTTGTTCTTTCAGCTCATTTTCTATTCTGCTAAGTTTTCTATCATGTTCAAGCAATATCTCAGCAATCTTATTAAGATCTTCTCTCAATCTCTTCAATTCATTAAGTATCTCTAATATTCCCAACTTAGCAGCAACAGCAAGACGAAACT
>JAADCU010000003.1 GCA_013154355.1 Thermoproteota archaeon
CCGGGGTGGCCGAGCCAGGCCCAAGGCGCGGGACTCGAGATCCCGTCCCCGTACAGGGGGCGTGGGTTCAAATCCCACCCCCGGCGCCACATATAAGATACTTCAACAGTTAACAATATTGTAAATCTTCCTCCTTCACATATTAATTATTCGGAGAGGAGTTGCTGTCCTAGAATTCGCTATGATGTCTATGAGATTATAAATATTGAGAGAACATGTATTATTTCTATACTGCTCTTGGTGCTAGATAGAACTGTAGTTTTCCTACTGAGAACTCGTATGTTAGTTTGAGGGGCTTGTTTGTTGCTAGTTCTATTATTATGTACTCGCATATTTGTCTCATCTGTCTTGTGCAGTCTAGTATGTACTCTGTTGAGAATGTTCCTTCACAGGTTTCTTCTGTCTCTATCTCGTATATTGCTTCGTCTGTTCTCGTGTATTCGGCTTCTAGTGCTTTTCCTCCTTCTCCTGTTGCTCTTATTATGAAGCTATCTGGCTTTATTATGAATGTTACTGCATCGCTTATCTCGTCTGCTGCTGCTACTATGTCTGTGAACGTGTCTATGTCCATTCTTACTCTTGCTGGATACACTATGTTTGGTTCAGGTATCTCTTCTTCAGCTACCGCAACTATTGGTAGTCCAAATCTTCTATATATTCCTGCTTCTTTACCCTTCTTACTATATATTGTCAGGTAGAATCTTCCAGCTCCTGGTTTTATCATGAACTCTATCTTATCTCTAGCTTTTATTCTCTTCACTACTTTCTTAAGTATGTCAAATACTACTCCAACCTTGGTCTCTGATGGTACGTGCACCTCCTCTAGGTTTATGCTTGGTATATCAAGTATGAGTAGTGATACCTTTGATGGATCTATAGACTTCATTTTTATACCATCAGGACTGAAAAGGAGGTTAGCTTCATGTAGTAAGTTTGCAAGAGCTGTAAAGAGGTACTTGACATCCTTACCTTTTGGAAACATTACATAACATGCTTCTTCAGGAACTTCACGTTCAATCTCTGCTTCAGCTTCTGTAGATTCAGCCTCCTCAGTCTCAGCTTCAATGGATTCCTCTGTGCTCTCTTTAGATTCTTCTTCTATCTCTTCTTCGACCTCTTTCTCCTCCTCGTCATATATCTTCACCATGCTCTCGAGATATTTATTGCAGGACTAGGATAAAAATAATCTCGCTTGATTCAACTTTATAGAATCGACAATATATTAGGTGCTCTAGTGCTATCGAGAGTAGGTTTTTAAACTGTTAACCTGAGTATAAGATGTGTCTACAGACATATCTGCAGAGAAGCTTGCAGAGGCCAGAAGACACATAATGAAGAGACTTATAAGACTTCTCATACTTAAGATATTAAGCAACAGAGAAGCACATGGATACGCAATAATAAAGGAGCTAGAGAAGCTTCTAGGATACAGAGTAAGCAGCGGAGTAGTATACCCACACTTGAAGAGACTAGTCAGAGAAGAGATAATTGAGGCCATAGAGATATATAGAGGTAACAAGAAGATAAAGATATATCGTCTAACAGAGAGAGGTAGACGCTATGTTGAAGATCATATAAAAGACATAGAAGAAGCTTATCAGATAGCTAGAAGATTAAGAAAATTCTTCAACATAGGTGGTAGAGAACTTGTACAAGTACTCAAAAAACTATTCGAAAATATTGAAAAATTATCTGAAGAAGATCTATCAAAGATAAGAGACATACTGAGAGAGACCTCTAGACAGATAGAAAACATAGTTAGAAAGTACGAGTGATAGTGATGACTGAATATAGTATAATTGTTAAAGATCTACGTAAAAAATATGGAGATATAGAAGCTCTTCGTGGAGTAACGTTCAGTGTTAGAAGAGGAGAGATATATGGACTCCTAGGTCCTAACGGTGCAGGAAAGACAACGACAATACACATATTAACGACAGTCATAAGACCAACGTCGGGGTATGCAGAAGTTGCTGGTCACGACGTAGTAAAGGAGCCTGATGAGGTGAGAAAGAGAATAGGCGTAGTATTTCAAGATATAACACTTGACCTCAACTTGACAGTTTACGAGAACCTCTGGCTTCACGGTAAGATATATGGTATCCCAAGTAACGAGCTTAAGAAGAGGATAGAGGAGGTTCTAGATCTGATAGAATTGAAGGATTGGAAGAACAAGCTTGTGAAGAATCTTTCTGGTGGAATGAAGAGAAGGGTTGAAATAGCTAGAGCACTACTTCATAGACCTGAAGTACTCTTTCTAGATGAGCCAACGCTAGGACTAGACCCTAATAGCAGGATGAAGATATGGAATTACATAAAAATGTTAAAGAAAGAATATAATATTACAATACTTCTCACAACTCACTACATGGAGGAGGCAGAACAATTATGTGATAGAATAGCCATAATAGATAGAGGTAAAATAGTTGCTGAAGGCAGTCCTGAAGAGCTCAAGTCTATAATAGGTAGAGAAGTAATATATGTGAAGTTTACAGGTACACCTCCAATATCAATCTTAAAGACTCTAGAACATGTTAGAGATATAAAACTCATAGATAAGAACAGGATAGAGATCACTGTTGACAATGCTCCAAAAGCATTACCTGAGATAATAGAAGTATTTTATAAGACAGGTGCTCAGATAGAGGAGGTAAGCTATAAGAGACCTACATTAAACGACGTCTTCGTGTACTTGACTGGTAGAGAGCTTAGGGAGGAGGAGTCAAACTTTAATGAGCATCTTAGAATGATAATGAGAAGGAGGTATCTGACATGAGGTGGGTATCCGTAATTGGAGCAATGGCATTAAGACAACTGAAGAGATTCTTCAGAGCTAGAGCAAGAGCACTTAGCACGATAATGATGCCACTAATGTGGTTACTACTCTTTGGTATTGGCTTCTCTACAGCCTTTAAAGGTATAGGCTTTAGAAGCGTGATTGGAACTTCATACATATCGTTTCTAGTACCTGGAATAGTATGTATGACAATGTTTGTATCATCATTCATGTCAGGGATATCAGTAATATGGGATAGACAGTTCGGTTTTCTTAAAGAAGTTATTGTTGCACCAGCTCCGAGAACGTTCATAATTATTGGTAGAGTACTAGGAGATGTAACTACGTCACTTATACAGGCAACGTTAATAATGATGATTGGTGTAGCAATAGCTCAGAACTTGGCAATCTATAATATACCTATAGCATTATTATACTGTCTACTTCTTGGAATGATAGGTGCAGGACTTGGTACAATGCTTGCATTATCTATAAATAGTATAGAAGCTTTTCAAGCATTAGTAAGCTTCATAATACTACCACTTAACTTCATAAGTAACATATTTTACCCACTTAACAGAATGCCAATCTGGTTTAAGATTCCAGCACTTCTAAACCCTATAACATATGCTACTGATGCCTTAAGAATATTATTAATACATAGAGGAGCCATAGGACTAGGACCTGATGCACTAGTGTTAATAGTACTCGCCTCTATAGTACTTGTGGCAGGAGCATACATGTTTAGGAGGACAAGTATAGAATGAGGTAAGAAAGGAAGAAGATTAGATTGAAACTGGTTTAAGTTTTTATCTTACTTGAATAGTGGCTCCTCGTATGCCTTCTTCTTTATCTCTTCAATGTTCTTCCATACCTCATCTATCACTGATGGATCTAGCCTCTTTAGTCTCACTACTGCGTCAAATAGTGCATCCTTGAATGCTTTTGGTAACTGCTCTATTGTTCCGTGCGGTGTTGTTCTTGCTACTGGAAATACTTCCTGTATCTTCTTCCACTGCTCAGCTGTGACCTCGACCTCTAGTAGCTTTAGTAGTCCTCCAAATGCCTCCTTTATGTACTGCTTGAGCTCTGGTGCCTCTTTCTCTATTCTCTCTAGTCTCTTTCTGTCTAGTGGGAGCTCGATCTTGTATGTCTGGGGGGCGGACATGGTTCCCACCTACCCTACTTCTTGGGTGAGTACTCCATTGGTTTTAAGTCGAATGGGGGTATCTTTCTAGTGCTCAGATACGTCTTGTTCACGAATGGTGTTCCTAGCTTCTCCCACCACTTCATAATTACCTGGAACACTTCTGGTCTCATTATTAGTGGTGGTGGCTCTACTCCCTCAATTATTAGGCTTCTAATGAAGCTTCCACTGAACTTTGACCACTCGCTCTTGTGGTTGCACCAGCATCCTGTGTATACTAGCTCTCCACACTTTCTACAGTAGAGTATCTCCTTCATTAGTACTGGCTTTATGAGTACTCCCTTGTACGTCTCATGTGGTGGCTCTGGGAATCCTAGTCCAGGTATGCCCTGCTTCCATAATGTGTGTGCTGCATATGGGTGATAGTAGTCTCCTACTGCTGCGTGGTCTCTACCGAACATGTGGTGTGTGCAGCCCATGTTCTGTCTAATTATTGCATGTAGTACTGCCTCTACTGGGTGACCATACTTCATGTCCCATAGAGTGAACGTGACCATGTGGTGCTCTGGTGCTATGTATCCTGCCTTGTTAACCATCTCGTGACCCTCCAGTATTGCCTCGTCTACGTAGTCTCCAAGTCTCTTTACGCCTATTATGGCGTTTACTAGAACTGCATCACATGGCTCTATGTCTCCGTTAAGCATTGCGAACTTCATCAAGTGCTCATGTCCTACGTGTGGTACGTTTCTTGTCTGGTGTGCTATTACTAGTCTCCAGCCTCTCTTAATCATCTCTTCTCTAGCCTTCTTTGGTGGTGTCCAGAGCCTGCTGTAGGGCTCATCGAAGACTGGCTCGTTGATTAGGGTGACCTTTCCACCTATGTATGTTCCTGTCGTTGATGCATACTGTAGCCATCCTGGATGCTTCGCATCGAAGTCCATCTGTACTATTCCTGGTGCAGCCTCCTTTGTACCGAAGGTCTTTGTTGCAAGCTCTTTTGGATCGTACTTGAATATCTCATCTACGTCAAGTATGGCAAATGGCTTACCATGAAGCATGAGTAGGAGCTGGTCACCCTCCTTTATTCCAAGCTTCTTGAGGTCCTCCTCAGGTATGTCGAAGACTATTGGCATTGGCCATAGCCAGCCGTCTGGTAGTCTCCTCTCCTTTAGAACACTCTCAACCTCTTCCCTCGTCATGAATCCCTCTAGTGGACTGAAGAATCCGTAGCATATGCTCACTATCTCGTGACCTACGTGTCTTATTGGTAGACCTGTCTTAGGATCCTTCGTTGGCTGTAGCTCGTATGCTGGTAGTCCCTGTATCATTCTCTCTGCTCTCTCTCTAAATCTCACTACTCGATCTACGAGCTTGCCGCCATGTGGTGGTATTTTACCAGCTACGTGCTTGTCTCTTGGCATATTCTCTTAGTATTATCTGTTACAGTACTGTTTTTAATAATCAAGGCTAGGTGTACTTTATGCTACCGATAGCAATGACTCTATAGTCCCAACATGTTAG
>JAADCU010000119.1 GCA_013154355.1 Thermoproteota archaeon
GATACTGCGGCTGCTGCTTGTAGTGTGTTTATTGCTTTTCTCATATCTCCTTGTGAGATCTCCCAAATAGCCTCAAGACCATCCTCCGTGACTTCTACTCCTTCTTTCTGAGCTATCTCTCTCAGCTTTGCGAGTGCTGCATCTTTTGGAAGAGGTGAGAATCTGAACATTGCACATCTCGACTGTATAGGATCTATTATTCTTGAGACATAGTTCGCTATCAGGATGAAGCGTGTGTTGCTTGCATACATCTCCATTAGTCTTCTTAGTGCTTGTTGTGCGTCGCTAGTCATGTTATCAGCCTCATCAAGAATAACTAGCTTGAAGGGTGCCTTGCCCATTGGTGCTGTTCTTGCAAACTCTTTAACACGTTCCCTTATTACTGATATTCCTCTTTCGTCGCTTGCGTTTAGTTCTAGTACGTTTTCTCGCCATGCATCACCATAAAGCTCATAAGCAATAGCAAGAGCCATAGTAGTCTTACCAACACCAGGAGGACCATAGAAGAGCATGTGCGGAAGGTTTCCTGTCTTGAGGAACTCCTTTATACGTCTCTTGACCTCGTCTTGGTCAATTATGTCATCTATCCTCCTAGGACGATACTTCTCAACCCATAGCAAATGTTCGAGAGACATTCATCTATCTAGCCTTGTTCTGCTATTATAATCTTTTGTATATTGAGCTTCTCCATGATTATCATGGTGATACAGTTTTTAAGTATCCTCTCTCTAGTACATGTATGTGAGAATACTAGTAGTATCGGACATTCACGACAAGTTCGAGAACGTGAAGAAATTGAAAAATGTCAAGAGAGATATCACGATAGTTCTAGGAGACTTCGTGGAGTTCGGCAAACCTGAGATATCTACTGTGAAGAAGATTCTTGAAGAGCTTGGGAGTCAAGGAGAGACTCTCTACGTACCTGGAAACTGTGATCCAAGAGAGGCTACTCAAGATCTTGGAGTACCTAACACGTTTAATATACATATGAAATATAGGACCTTGGGCGACTATGTTGTTGTAGGATATGGTGGGTCTAATCCTACGCCATTTAATACTCCTCTAGAGTTTCCTGAAGAGACCATCAGTAGAGAGCTTGAAAATACTGTGAAAGAGGCTCTAGGTACTGGTAAGAAGCTCATATTTGCTTGTCATGCTCCTCCTAGAGATACTGCTATAGATAAGATAGTTAGTGGTGCTCATGTAGGCTCTAAAGCCATAAGAGAACTTGTTGAGAAGTATAAGCCAGTTCTAGGTCTTCATGGTCATATTCATGAGGCTATAGGAATGGAGAGACTTGGAGACTCTATCGTGCTTAATCCAGGTCCTCTAGCGTGGGGAAGGTATGTTATTGTTGAAATTGAGGGAGATAAGGTTTCAATAACCTTCACATCGCTATGATATGTAGTAAAATGATGACACTACGGGAGCTGAGGTGTGAGGATAGCGGCCTCTGCTGAGTGATAACATGAGTGATAGAACGTTCTACATTGCTAGAGAGGAGGAGATAGTTAAGGGAGAGGTAACTGACGTATACTTTCTGAGGACCGTAGAAGTACTTAAAGCTGCTGGTCTCGAAAATGTGAAAGTTAGGGCAGAGTTTCATGTAGCATCTCTGCCTAGAGGATACAGGTGGGCTGTCTACGCAGGATTGAGAGAGGTCATCAATCTCGTGCTTAGGGCAGGTCTCAGAGTTACATTGTACTCACTTCCTGAAGGAACGATATTTTTTGAGGATGAGCCTCTTCTAGTGATTGAGGGCAGATATGTAGATTTTGCAGTATATGAGACTCCTATACTTGGCATACTTAGACACTATAGTTCAATAGCTACTAAGGCTGCACGTATAAGAAAAGCTGCTGGTGATAGAATAGTGCTGTTCTTTGGTGCCCGTGCTGTTCATCCAGCAATACAGCCCATGGTTGATAGAGCAGCATACATAGGTGGGTGTGATGCTGTAGCTAACGTTCTAGGTGCTAGACTTCTAGGTAAGGAACCTGTAGGTACCATGCCTCATGCATTGATGATAATATTTAGACAAGCTACAGGTGATCATACTCTAGCCTGGGCATGGTTTGACAAGGTTCTTCCAGAGAACATTCCTAGGATAGTTCTCGTAGACACGTTCTATGATGAGCGTGAGGAGACTTATCTAGCCGTAAAGCTCTTGAAAAATAAATTGAAAGGTGTTAGACTGGATACTCCAGGTAGTCGTAGAGGAAACATGAGAAAGATAGTGAAGGAGGTAAAATGGTTACTGAAGTTGCTAGGTAGAGAAGACGTGAAGATAGTTGTGAGCGGAGGTCTCGAGGAGGAGTCTATTAAAGAACTTAGAGATCTAGTAGACATGTTTGGTGTAGGAACAACAATAGCATTTCCACCAAGCGTAGACATAAGCATGGACATAGTTGAGGTCTATGATGATGCTGCAGGAACATGGATACCGATAACTAAGAGAGGTAAGTTACCAGGATTTAAACAGGTCTATAGGTGTCTAGAAGAGATGAAGGATGAGACTACTAGGTATGGTGAGTCTCCATCTCTCACCTGCAAGAATGGGAGACCTGTACCACTGTTAGAGAAGTATATTGAGGATGGTAAGCTAGTAAGAGATTTACCATCGGATGATGAGGTAAGGAGGTACGTCTTAGAGCAGTTGAAACATCTGGATCTCTAGGTTCTCTTTGGCTTAGGTATGGTACATATGAATACTGCTACATCATCACCAACGTTCACGTACTCGTGAGGCACGTTTGGTGGAATATATATTGCATAGCCGTCAGACACCATGTACTCTTCTTCTCCTATCCTGATCTTGACCTTGCCTTTTATCACATATATCTCGTGCTCCCAGGGATGCTCATGTCTAGGTATGATCCCTCCAGGATCGACCTCGAAGAGTCTCATCAAGTATGTTGGAGCATCTTCCTCGCCTATGAGTACTCTCATGCGTACTTTCTTATCTCCCTCAAATGGGTACTGTACTGGTACTTGACTATAGTGTACTATCTTGGGCTTGTTCATCTATCTCACCTTTGCGCCTACAGGTACCTGATCTTCTTTATCTACTTTGAGTAGATAAGCTTTACCATCAACGTCAGCTGCTAGAAGCATTCCCTGAGACTCATATCCAAAGATCTTTCTAGGTTCTATGTTTGCTAGAACTACGACTTTTCTACCTATGAGCTCCTCTGGACTATATGTCTCTGCTATTCCAGCAACTATCTGTCTGATATCTCCGTTTCCTAGATCAACTTTGAGTAGTAGAAGCTTTCTAGCTTTTTCTATTCTATTTGCTTCTATGATCTTGCCAATTCTAATGTCTAGTCTTGAAAAATATTCATAACTTATCTTATCCATGCTACATATAGGTAGAGAGAGCTAATAAGGTTAACCATCCTATACTACATGCGTGTAGATGAGAAAGGTAGTGCTAGTAAGGTATGGAGAGATCGCTGTGAAAACTTGGAGATTTAGAAGACAGCTAGAGGAACTACTACTCAAAAATATTCTGAAGGGACTTAAGAAGAATAAGATTGAGGAAGCTAGAGGAAGAGTAGAAGATGGTAGAATAATAGTGGAAGGATTTAGGTCGGAAGATGAGAGCAAGGTCTTGAACGTAGTCTGCAAGATATTTGGAGTAAAGTCAGCATCATTAGCAGTAGAAGTACAGTTTAAAAAACTGGAAGACATAGTTAAGATAGCTGAAGACTTGTGGAGAGAAGAGGTTAAGGGTAAGAGCTTTGCGGTAAGATGTAGAAGAGTTGGCAAGCACGATTTCACGAGTAAAGATGTTGAGAGAAGTATTGGAATGATACTTGAGAAGTATGCTAGAGAGGTAGATCTAGAGAATCCAGAGGTCGAGCTTCATGTAGAGATAAGACATGACAAAGCCTACCTATATAAGGACATAGTTCCAGGTCCTGGAGGTCTTCCATTAGGATCTGAGGGAAAAGCTCTAGCACTAGTATCAGGAGGCTTTGACTCTCCTGTAGCTGCCTGGCTAATTATGAGGAGAGGTGTAAAGATAGATTTTCTAACAGTATCGTTAGCTGGCGAGCTTGATCTAGTACCATCTCTCAAAGTTATTACCTATCTAGCAGATGAGTGGGAGATAGGTCATGAACCAAGAATATATGTCGCACATGCAGAGGATCTTGTTAAAGTTATAAGAGAGAGAGTTAGAAGAGAAGTATGGAACATAGTATACAAGAAAGCACTATACTACATAGCTGATAACATATGTAGAAGATATAGAGGATATAGAGCAATAGTTACAGGAGACGTCATAGGTCAAGTATCTTCACAGACTCTCGATAACCTCTACTCGACAAGCATTGGGACTACTACACCGATAATAAGACCGTTAGCAGGTTATGATAAGGATGAGATAATAGAGCTATCAAGAAAGATAGGTACATATAGGCTCAGCATGGAAGTATCTGAGTACTGTGCAGTATTTGCTGAACGACCTAAGACATGGTCAACTCCTGAGGAGATAATGTTAGAGTTCTATAAGATAAAGAACATTGTAGATAAGATAATAGATAGAAACATCGAGATCCTAACACTGAGCGAGGCTAAGATGATTCTAGAGTCATTAAAAGAAAAAATAAAAATAAATGAAATAAAGATAAATGAGATACCTGATAATTCAGTAATACTAGACGTAAGACCTAGAAAGACATTTAAATTAAAGATAGACTCTAAAGATGTAAAAATAATAGAATGCTCTCTCGACAACGTATTCAGCATAGTCTCCTCATTAGGAAAAGATAGAACATACATAATATTCTGCACATCACCACTCGTATCTAGGTACATAGCATCAAAACTAAGAGAAAAAGGATATAATGCATATAGTCTAGCACTCTAATATTCAATAAAGTCTCCAAGATAAGTTCTCACTCTAATCTTACCAGAACCATCAACAATCTTACCAATAATATGAGCCCTGTATCCGTGAGCTTGACAGGTCTTGACTATTTCCCCAGAAATTTCTGGTTCTGCAACAAGCACCATACCAATACCCATGTTAAATACTCTGTACATCTCGTCTATGGGTACTTTTCCTTCTTTCTGTATTATTTTGAATATTGGTGGTGGATCTGGTAGATCGTCAAGTATCATGTCCAGGTTCTCTGTTATTATTCTCTTCAGTTTTGTATATGCTCCTCCTGTTATATGTGCTGCACATTTTATGAGCTTCTTCTCGTATAGTTCTAGTATTAGTTCGCTGTAAATGTAGGTTTCTCTTGATAATTCTTCTCCTATTGTTTTTCCTAGTTCGTTAATGTAGGTTTGGAGATCGTATTTTGATAGTAGTACTTTTC
>JAADCU010000105.1 GCA_013154355.1 Thermoproteota archaeon
GATTCCTCTTCCGCCTCATCTTCTCAAACTCTTCAACAGTAACTATCACAGGTTCAACATTATTACACTCTTCTAAACACTCCATAACAAGGTCGATCCTATCGATAGGTCTCTTAGGTAAACTATCTCTAACAACTATAAGAACATCAATATCACTCCACTCATTAAAATCTCCACGAGCATAACTACCAAATAACCATGCTTGAACTATCCTCAACTTCTTAGATACACATTGTACAAATTTTTCAGCTTCCTGTATAGCATTCTCACGCTCTTTCAATCTCTTCTCAATAATCTTCTCCATACAGAATCAACCCATGATAATACTAGCTCAGCACTCTTAATAGCATTCTCAGCATCTTCACGTGTAAAATATTCTTCAGGTATACCCTCACTCCAAGCATCTGGATACCTGGTAGGAATATAATACTTATTCAATAAATTACATGCATGCTCAACTTCTATCGGAACTTCAATTCCAATGCTTCTAAGAATATTCAATAATTTATTAAGCATATGTCCAGCACGTGGAATACCTAGACCCCATAAGATAGCTTTTAGAGCTTTCTCAGCAGCTTGATGAGCCTTGAAACAAGCCCAACAGTAATCACCAGCCTCAAGATCACGCTTAGCAGATTCTAAAGTTAATCTAGCACTCCTAAACCATCTATCAAACTCTTCAAAATCAAACATTTTCACAATAATTTCTAATAATCTTCCTCGTATACTCTAACAACCATTCTACATATGGTAAATCTAGCCTGACATCTTCAATATCTAGTTTCGCTTCATGGAAGCCCCACACATGTAGATCATAAGCTCTAGTCCAGGTAGCAAATATCTTCTCCTCATTCAGAATCTTACTTATCCTCCTGGCAGCCTTATCAAGAAGCCAGGCAAACCATCGACCAAACTCTCTAGCCTTCCCAGCCTCAGGAACATCAAGAGACTCTGCTAGAGCCTTAATACATTCCTCGACAACCTTATACAACTTCTCACTAGCCTGTACCGGATCCCCCTTCTCTAAATACTGCTTAGCCTCCTCAAGATACCTCTCAGCAAGCTCAACATGAGCCTCAGCAACATCTCTAGGATCTAGACCAAGCTTCTCACGAAGAATACTTATTACTAGATCTTGAACATCAATACCCTTCTCCCTAGCCTTCTCATAGAGACTCCTCGGAACATATATGATAATCGACATAACGATAGATCAATTATAGTAAGGACATTCTTCTCTTTTAAAAGTTCTCTTAAATAGTTTGTTGAATAGAAAATTATATTGTCATAAAGATAATAATGCTTATTGATCCTGTACTGACACAGAATCTTTATCAAAATACTTATCAAATTTCTTAGTATGCTCTTTCGAAAGTATGATTGTTACAGTCTTCAATCAGCGATATAGGTTACATAACTCCCATAATGTTAGTGCCTGATAGTGTAGATTTCTAGCTCTTGAAACAAGTCTACTATCGTTAGATATCAGTATAGTTCTATATTTTAACAACTCTAAAACTCGTAGCAAGGATGCATCAGCTATATCTAACTCAATATCGATTATGTTTACAGCATATCTAAACGATGGTGTTAATTCTTCAACCTCTTTAAGAAGTATATCTTTCAAATTTCGTTAGATAATAACGATATATGAAGTATAGAGATTCGACAAATACGGGCCATGTCGACAGTATTCTACATCTTGAATTACTGATAAACTTCATTAGGGAACTATAAAGACGCTCTTCATCTTTGCTCAGTCTAAATCCTAGAAGACCTGTGATAAGTAATGTTAAAGGTACTGTATCAAAGATAGCATACTCTAACCTTACTATACTACCTCTCAACATTTTCAATACTAATTATCCTACCATCTTTCTCAGTGATAATTCTCTTCTTAACATAGTTAAGACCTCGATCAGTTATATCATGTAGCCATACTAGAAGCGTAATTTTATCATTTTCTTTAACAAGTTCAGAAACAATCATCATTTCAGAAAGAAACTTCATAGTAGGACTAATCTTTTCAAGCTTCTCTCACACGTCTAATAATCTCCTCAAAATCAACCATAATCTTACCCAGATAGCTATACTCAACTTAATAACATTTTTCACATATGTAGACGAAATGTGAAATATCTAAGCATGTTAATAATATTATATCAAGATTATATTAACTTTACCCCTACTATAGCAAGTTAAACTTGATTAAGTATAGACTCCTTATCAATATCTAATCCTTTTTCACATATTGTCTTAATCACATAATAATATATTGGCATCTGCCAGGACCATAATTTACCTATCCAAAAATCTTTATCAATCTTAGAAATTTGTGTAGATATCATATAGATCATCAAATTCTTTCCAATCAATATTCTTCTAACTCTCATATCAATTTCTAACGTATTAACATTATCAATAATCTTATCAAGATTTTTCTTAACTTCTGAGAATGATGGTCCTAAGTCCATCATTATCTTAAATATTATATTCTTAACATGATTGATAATACTTTCAATCCACTTATCTAGACCTACCTGTCTAATATCAAATATAACTCTTAGACAACCTCCTATCAATTTAATAATGAGGTCACTATTATCCATTAAGATTCTTACAGAGAGCTAATGCATTATTTAGATCAAGATACCACATAAGATATATTCAACACTTACCAACTTCCCTTAAGACATCTTCTATGAGAAGTCGATTAATCATTATAAGATATGTAAGATTCTTCAAACCAAGTTCCTGTCTAATACCCACGACCATCATATAAAGATGTTATAAGCTCATTAATAGTAAATCCACAATATTCTAAGATCTTCTTAACTTCATCAACTATGAGTAAGATTCTCCTATTCTTAAGATTCCAACGTTCTACAAGATACGTAAGTAATAGTCCGAAAGATTTAGCAATATTAAATCTAAATGATAAGAACTTTCTAACATCGATATTACTGATTCTTATACTTCAATCTAGCCTCTTCTCTTCAAGAGGGTTCAAATATATACGGGTAACATCACTATCAACATTTTCAAAACATGTGTAATAGCTCTCTCAAGCTCAGTCTTATCACAGCCCCAGGGACCATAGAGAACAATAGTATTAGTGTAAGAATTTTCTAAAAAAGTTTAAAATATTCATAAACTCGATATCGCGATTAACAAAGTTAACATCTATATAAGGAATCTTATATGAATGTAATGATTGAAGAAACTTATCAACACTCATACTAGATACTATCTAGAAACAACACTTAAATACATGTCTACAATAACATTAGAAAGCTTACCCAATAGATTGCTCACACATTCATTACTATTACATAACTTTTCGAAATTTCTCTTTAAAAACTTAGGATCTAGGTTACATACTTTACCTATCCAATATTCTAGATTCTTCCTTATAACTATGAATAGACATTTCTTCTCATTATCAACATGATATAATATATCTGTTAGATCTCTATCATTTGACAAAGGTTTCAACTTATCTAACAAGTTCCTACATCGAGAAGGCCAGGCGAGATTTTCCTCGCTATCATAATCGATAATGATAATGCACTCCCTGATCTTAGACTCGTGGTATAGTTTCAATATGTTAGATTTACCTGATAGTTCTCTAACTCTTAACTTCATATTCTTCTCTAATAACTTATGATAGATGTACCTGTACGCGAGATATTTATCGTTTTTGCCTTCGACTAGTACTGCATTATTTAGGAAGGATTTTCTATTCATTTTTCTTTGAGTTACCTATTCTCTCTTTTACAATACTTTCAGCAACATATAGAGCATCTGTTCCATAGTTTAATAGTTCTTCAATATCATCCTTCTTAAGCATGTAGTACTCTGTGTATCCTCTCTTTCCTCTATATGTCCAGTACACGGATACTCTATCTAGAGGAGCTTTCTCAAGTAGTGTTACAAGTAGATAAGGATTATGCGTTGATAATACGATAATCTTATCCTTGCTTGACTCCTCTATTATTGTTTCAGCAAGCTCACGAGTATAATATGGGAATACATGTGTTTCAGGTTCCTCAAGCACTATAATTTCAGGAATAATCTGAGGAAAAACCTTTGAAATAGATGAATATAGCGCAGCATAATTTAGAATGAGCTTGAGAAGACCATGAGAGATACTGTTGAGAGAGTATAGAATCATGTAGCCTTTATCAGATTCTCTTTCAAGCATTAAATATCCTCTAGAGCTTCTATCTAGTACGGTGTAGACGAGTCTTCTATATCCGAACCTGTTAACAATAGGTTCCAGGTAGCTTCTAATTTCAGGTTCCTCTAAAATCATGGTGTTAATATTGTCTCCTCTAGGCGGTAATAATATGAACTTCTTAAGATAGTTTCTAACAATTTTCGATAAAGGTTTAAATAATACTTTACTATTTCTTCCAACATCTTCAAACCTATAAAATCGAACATGAGATAGAGCAATTGAGCAGAAGTCTTGGAAAGGCTCAAACGGTTCAGCGATATGAGTTTTACTATATAGGGTGTGTAAGATCTTTGAGGCTAATCTTCCTAGAAAGGAGTCCTCCTCTGTAACTAGCTTAATAATGTACCTGTCCCTATCTTCAGATGATCTTTTTCTATTAATACTGAACTTGCATCTTGCTAACAGTTCTCTTCTATGAGGACCACTCCTCATATTCCAGTCATAGGTCTTTGTTAGAAATATTTCTAAAGACAGAACGTTTCTAGAACAAGTTCTAACCCTTATATTAAGAACTGGGAAATTTTCTTCTATGTTTTCGTTGATCCTATCTAGCATGTGACTTATTTTTAATAATATTTCTATGTTATTCATATAATCTCTTCTAAGTCCTTCTATGCTATGTGTACGAAAGTAATATGTGAAGTCTCCCCCATAGCAGAGTACTGAGAGTAGGGCTAGTGCTTCTAGGGTGTTTGATTTTCCACTGTCTGGTGGTCCTATGAATACTGTTATTGGTTTCAGTACAAGTTGTGCTTGTTCTATTGTTTTGAAGTTGCTTATTTCTAAGATTGCTTGCATCTATGTTGTTCCCTGCTTACAGATCTCCTACATAGAAGATATATTTTTCGTAGGTAGTTAAGTACTGGTCTATGTCTAGCTTAACATACTTATACTCTCTTGAGAACTGTTTTATATTTGTGTTCGTGTTCTATACTTGTGAATGTCTGAGGATGTTGAGTTGAAGCGTAGGTTGTTGGAGTTGTTGGAGAGGGATGTTGAGTTTAGGAGAGCTGTTGCTGGTC
>JAADCU010000085.1 GCA_013154355.1 Thermoproteota archaeon
GGAAGGAGAAAACGCACTAAAAACACTAAACAACATATACAAACACTTCAAAGAAAAACACCCAGACATAATAGAACAAGTAAAAGAGAAGCTCACAACTGCTAAGGCTGCTCCATAAGCTAGGTAAGGATCTTAGCTATAAAGAAGCCCTCAGAATCATGCACATGTGGAAAAGTCCTACCAACCATCTTTCCTATCTTAAATCTTGAATACCCTTCTACAAATCTCACGCTTGGTCTCTCAAGTCTGATATCGGCATTCTCTAGTAGGTTCTCTATGTTCTCCTCTCCTTCCTGTGGTAATAGAGAGCATGTTACATATATTATCTTTGCTTCTCTTACTTGATTAATAATGTTCTTCAATATGCTTCTCTGTATATTAACATACCATGGAAGTCTCTTCAATTCTCTCAAAGCTATTCTGACCGCGGGATCTTTACCAGCTGCTCCACTAGATGAACATGGTGCATCTATGAGAATTTTACAGTTATGTCTTATTCTGAGCTTTATATTTCTAGAATCTGATAGGACTATATTAATTTTCGAGAGATCTACTCCAGTCTTCTTCAGAATCTTCATCATGTTTGAGACTCTATCCTTCGATATGTCTACTAGTGTCAGATTAGCCTTGTTCTCTGTAAGCTGCATTATTAGGCTTGATTTCATGCCTGGTGCTGCACATAGGTCATAAATTATGTCTCCTTTTTCTGGTTCTAGTTCCATTACCGTGAGTATAGATGCCTTATCTTGAGGTATGGCTAACATGTTTCTTATAGTGTCTGCATGATGTATAGGTCTTCGTGCTTCAATTACTCTTAATAGGAATGGTATGTCTTTATCTTCTTCAACTATTATATTATCTTTTTCTAACATTTTTATACATTTATCAATATCAATTTTTAAAGTATTTACTCTTATCCATGTAGTTGGATTATTTAGACTCTCTAGAAGCTTCTCTATCTCTTCTATAGGTAGCATCTGTGCTAGAATCTCGATTACTGTTCTAGGATAGGAGTATTTGACTGATAGGTACTCTAGGATGTCCCTATCTTTCAATTCTTCTATCAGTCTCTCAGCTATCTCTCTCATCTCGATACCTTTCAATCCTCTCCTTCTGAGAAGCTTTCTTACATAGCTCTCAATTATGTTCTTCTTATGAAAATACTCTAAACCATGTAGCACTAGCCAGGTCCTGACTATGTCCTTACATGTCTCTGTACCAAATATTCTTCTCGATAAGTATCTAAGTTTGAAATAGTTTTTAACAACATTAAAAGATATATCATAATATATTTTAAAAGATTCTCTATCTCTCCACGATGATTTAACATATTGAAAAGCTTTATCGATAGATATCTCACTAACAAGAACCTTATGTAGTAGTCTAGATACGAAATTTACAATATCATCAACATCAAGCTTCATGTTAGTGGTAATGCATATAAGAGATCTCGACTAATAACCCTTTGCGTTGAGGAGTCTAGAATGTACTCATATACTATGTACATTGTAGTCGTCTTCACCTCTATCATAAGCTTGATCTGGTCATCTAGCTTCTCCTCTCTTAATATACCTATCTCAACTATGTCTCCATGCTCTTTCTCTAGGTCTCTTAATATGTCTTCAGGTATTTTCACTGTGCTCACTAGAGCATTAACTTGAAATAGGTCTTTAAAATACGTCGATAGGTGTCTCTTAAGTTTGATATAGTGGTAATAGGTGGAGGACCTGCGGGACTTGCAGCAGCTTACGAGCTTTCTAGAAGAGGTTTCAAGACTCTCGTACTTGAGAGAGGTAGGAGACCTGGCTCGAAGAACCTATATGGTGGTAGAATATATATGTCCTCTATCGAGAAGATATGTCCAGAATTATCTAAGGAAATCTACAAACTCGGTAGAAGAGTAGTAAGAGAGGTAATAATGCTCACACATGGAGGAACTTCACTAAATATAGAGATAGAGTCTAATGATTGGAGAGGAGGCGTAGTTACCTCTCTGACAAGGTTTGTCGAGTGGCTTGCTCAGAAAGCTGAGGAAGCTGGAGCCTGCATAGTGACCTCTGCCAAGGTAGATGCAATACATGTACATGGTAATCGTGCTAGCGGTGTGAGATGTGGAACAGATAACATACTTGCTGACGTAGTCGTAGATGCAGAAGGTGTTAACAGGATCCTTCTAGAGAAGGCTGGTCTCGTTCCCAGACTCTCTCCTGGAGATGTTGCTCTAGGAGTAAAAGAGGTTTATCGCGTCGATCCTAGAGAGATAGAGAAGATTTTTGATCTAGAAGAAGATACTGGACTAGCTCTTCTAGCTCTAGGAGAAGTACTTGACTATCTTACAGGTGGATGCTTCATGTATGTAGATAAGTCTCATATACATGTTGGAGCAGTGCTCTACCTATCTAACTATGCTAGATTTCGTAGAACGTTTCCAGAAGTTCTAGATAGATTATATAGATTACCAATGTTTAGAAAAGTTGTAAAGATCGGTGAGAGAGTTGAATATGGTGCAAGACTGCTACCCGTGAGACCTCTGCCTAGAGCTGAGATGGATGGTCTAGTAACTATCGGTGACGCAGGCGGCTATCTTGTACATATAGGACCAATAATTAGAGGAGTAGATTATGCTTTTGTTTCAGGGATATGTGCTGGAAGAGCTATAGCAGAGTTACTTGAGAAGGAGAGAAGACCACCGTCACTAGCATCTTTTAGATCGGCCTTCAATAAATATGTTCGTGAGACATCTCTTATGAGAGATATAGAATTATTTAAGAGAGTATACACGTACTATGAGGCAGAGGACATATATTCTAGATATGTGAAGTTTCTAGTAGATTTCTTCAGAGAGTATCTAGAGGTCAAGAATGGTGTAAAGAGCTTAAACGAGACGCTCTACATGAGCATGAGGAAACATGGTTTATCAATATGGGGACTAGCGATGGAGTATCTGAGAAAGTTTAGAAAGATGTGAAATCTTTAAATAAGTACAGCACTATTACCTGAACATGAGCTTTGATGAGAAGGTCAGAGTCAATGCCTATCTTGTACATCCAACACCTCACATAGAGGTTGATACTGCAAAGTGTAGAACATGTAAGACTAGGCCGTGCCTGAGACTATGTCCAGCAGGATGCTATAGAGAACTACCTAGCGGTGAGGTAGCTTTTTACCATGATGCATGTCTAGAATGTGGAACCTGTAGAATAATATGCACATTAGGAGCGGTAAGATGGTCATACCCGGAGGCAGGGTTTGGCATATGGTATCGCTTCGGTTAAGCTGAAATATCTAGACTATATGACACTCATCTAGAGATGTCTATAGACGAGCCTAAGTATAAGATATTATTCAGCCCATGGAGACTAACATACATACGTAGAGGACTTAGAGGAAAACTTGAATGTTTCATATGTCAGTACTTAAGAGAAAACAGAGATGATGAGAACCTTGTCGTGTATAGATCAGAGAAGAGCGTAGTAATAATGAACAGGTACCCCTACAGTAGAGGCCACGTACTGATAGCACCTAAGAGACATGTACCAAGCATAGAACAGCTAGACGATGACGAGCTACTGGACTACTCGATCATCCTTAAAGCAACTCTAGAAGCTGTAGAGAATGTTCTCTCGCCAGACTATGTGAACACTGGAATAAATATTGGTAGAGTAGCTGGTGCAGGTCTTGAAGAACATCTTCATATTCATGTGATACCTAGATGGTATGAGTATGATAGATACATACCTGATAGCTTTGACGAAGATGAGATCTTTAGAGACATGTTAGAGATCTGTCTTAATCTTCGTAGAGAGATCTCAAGAATATTAAGGAGATGAAGATCGTATATTCAGTAAAGTTCTTACCAATATCATTCCAGTATGGTCAGATTAGTGTGCAGAGATTTAACATCTTCGAGTTCTTGAAAGAGTTTGAGAAGATGTTAGATAAGGCAAGTGAGGAGCTTGAGAGAAAGATCTCTACTAGAAGAGTAGTATCAACAAGCCTATCTATATCGCAACTAACTGTGGGACCTATTGTTGGTCTTCTGATAGTTCTTTTAGCTGTTGTTGAAGACATTGATTACAGATCCTAGCTAGGCCTCTTCTAACACTATCTTTCTCGCAGACGGGTCTTCCACAGATTGCACATACTGCTACTGCGAACCTGTTTCTACATATGTAGCATAGCGTCATGTCGCAGATCTTACATATTCCCATGTTCTTAAGATAGTGGTCTTCGCAGACAGATCTTCCACAGATTCTACATCTATATTTTGCTTCTTTCTCATCTATTATACAGATCTCGCATCTCATTCGAGAAGTGCTATGTACTTAAGTACGTCTGTTCTCGTTACTATGCCTACAGGTTTTCCTGCACTATCTATGACTATGAGCCTACCTATCCTATGCTTTAACATGAGCTTCACAGCATCGTATATGTCACTGTCTATATGTATTACAGGTACCTCCTTTCTCATGTAGTTGCTTACCTTACTGTTCAAGTCTCCCTTAGCTACTGCAGCAGCTAGATCGCTCGTGGTTATGAGACCTATTATTCTACCATCATCGTCTATGACTGGTAGAGCTCTTATCCTGTGCTCCGCAAATATCTCAGCTGCTTGTCTAAGTGTAGTATCTTTATGTATTGTTATGAGGTTCCTCGTCATTACGTCTGATATCTTTACTCTAGGTATTATCATTATTCTATCTATCTGAACAACTATCTCGTTAGATGTCACGCTCTTGTCAACAACTGTTCCCTCTATAACTATTCTAGTGTTCAGTGATGGACCTATCCTGACCTTCTCACCTATCCTTACAGACCTTATGTCTCCTATCGTTCTGACTATGGCCTTATTACCGAACGGGTTCAGCAGATCGAGTATCTCTATACCTACAGCATAAACATTTACAGGCATCGATCCTATATGTATTGGAACTATCTCATGAGCTATAGGTGACACATTTGGAGACTTAATGTACTCAAACGCTTTCTGCGTAGGTATGTAGCCTCCATATGGCCCAGTCTTCGAGTCTATGAATCCCATTATCTTGAGTGCTATCATGATGTTTCGTATTGTTCCCTCGTTGACGTTGAGCTTCTCAGCTATTTCTCGAGACTTGATTGGTCGGCGTAGAGCGTTGTACAATTCGACAAGTGCCGTAAGAATGGTAGCGTAGGTGTTAGGGAGCCTCTCCATTGTCTATATTATAGCAATTATATTTTTTAATTTTTCACTAAGGATAATATATAGACCTACATAGA
>JAADCU010000071.1 GCA_013154355.1 Thermoproteota archaeon
TAACCTAACCTCAAGCTCAGTATCTTCACCCCAACCAAGCAACTCAACAATGTCCTTAGGTAACGTAATGTCGTACCATACATAGATTTTACCACGCTTAACCTGCCTATGAACACGCAACCTAACTGTAAGCATAATCTAGAGGAATTTTAAAAGACTTATAAAGGAAAAGATTAAAGAGTAGGAAAACCACAAGAATTCTCGAGGAACATGAGAGAAATAAACCATACCCCCTAAACAAGGCTTTAGTTCATCTCTTTGCAATACTAAACCACTTAGTACTATTTGAAAAATACGGTGAAGAGAGACGAAATTGAAATTTTATGAAGAGAGGATTAGGATTATAGGTGACTAAAATGACACTGAGAAGAATAGGAATGGTAATTGTAATAGCTATTGCGATAGTTGTTGTACTCTTAACACAGCATGGACTCATAAGAACAGGAATGTCATGGATAGAGAAGAAGCCTAGAATAGTCATACTAAGACCTGAAGGATATAAAATACAGACAATTCGACCAGGAGTAATTTACAAAATAGAAGCATTACATGGTTATGTTTTAACTTGGATAAATTCTAGAATGTTGAAATCTGGTTTTAAGCTATGGTTAAACGTGACTAAGAGTAGCGGAAGAGCTGTATTTAGTGCTCAGATAGGTGCTCTATACGTTAATCTCTTTGGAGTAGGAGATTATTACATGATCTTTAAGCCATATAACTCCACTGTATCTAGACTTACGATCGTTATAAATGGTACCTATAATTGTACAATTATTGTTAGAAAAAGCAGTATAGAAAAAGTCTACTGTAATTTGCCCTATAAGTTGTATAGTAGGAATACTCTCTATATTGCGACAGTTAGCAATTACACACCTACAATATGTACAAGATCAGGTAATATGACAGTATGTACAGATAATATGAATGGACTATTAGCGTATATAGAAGTAACAAAGACACCAGAATACGCAACGTTCAATCCAGGATTAAGTGGTATAGCAACATTCGAAATAGAACAGCTATCTAGATAATATTTTCAACTTCTTTTTCCTGACCTTTTCGTTCAGAATCTTAAACTCTCTTTAAACTTCTCAATTCTTCACGAGCTGGAGGAAAATACTCATAAATTAAATAGTGAGATTACGCTTAAAATAGATACTCATAGTCGCTCATATAAGATTAAGAGACAGATACGGTTATAGATAGGGTGTGTATTCTTAAACGAGTGGCTAATAAGTGTTTGAGTATTAGAGTTTTAGGAGATGTTTTATATTAAGGATCTTGGAGATAATTGTAAATGTATTGTGGGTAGTATTGAAGAGTGTATTAGATGTCTTGTTGAGGTTCATGATTTTTCAAGTTCTAGTAATTATGAATCTTTTATTAGTAGTTTAGTATCGTTTGTTAAAGAAATTTCTAATTCAGATATCTCTAATATTGGTATTGATCATAATACTTTTGGAAAGTGTAGAAATATTCTACGCCTCTGTGAAAGTTCTAGATATGGCTGTGTAAAATATTGTCACGAGATCACCAGTATATGTTCACAGAATAAGATCATTAAGACTTATCCACCAACTATCGATATAGTAAGCGTTGCTAAGTTTAACGATACTGAACATATAGTACTGATAGAGCTTAAACAGAGTCCATATGCAGGATATTCATTAGCAGGTAAGCTCTATAGAATAATTATATTATTAGAAAAACATAACTGTAAACAGCTTTATGAGAAGCTTACTAAAAGTATGATACCTATCACAATATGCTATAATGCTAATAGTAGAGAAGAAGATCTATTAAAAAGAGAAGTGTCGCGTAAACGAGAGATAGAGGATAAGTATAAACTTATTGTTGAGAAACTTAGAGAAAAAGGTTTCCAAACAGTTATATTATCCGAGAAAATAGATAAGAAACATGTGATAGATATGATATATGCAATCTGGAGCACATACTAATTTTTCTACTATATTTCCTCAAGAAGTTTTAACAGATTATTCTTAACCTGATCACTATCAATATACTCTTTAACATAACTCATAACGAGATTTCTAATTTTTCTCCTAAGCTCACTACGTATGAAGTTTCTTAGGTTTGACATATCTATTGCTTGCTCAACAATATCAGCCATCTTTATGTAAAAGTTCTCATAGTAGAGCTTTGGTGATTCTGCTTCTACTAGTATAGAATTTGTAAACTCTATCTTTACACCCTTAACTCTCTTTCTCATGCGCCTAACAGCTTCTCCAACAATGTACTTTAAAGTTTCTGAGCTCTTAAGACCATTCTCTATATAGTCTCTAAGGTATCTAAACTCTTTAATTTTACGTAAATCTCTTCGCTTACTAAGATCAAGATAATGCAAGATATCTCTAAGAAGATCTTTATCCGATCTATAGTATGAGATTACTCTATTCTCAGGTCTTGAAGCAGCATCAACACCAGCGAATATACTAGCAACATTATCTTTGAATTCTCCTATAATATCCTCAATGATAAGTCTAATCTCCTCAATACTACCTAGCTCATAGCTTGAACAGATCTCAATATCACATAATGATGCATATGCTATATCTGATGTATTTAGAATAGCGTAAAGATCATAATCCATAAATATTAAACGTATATTTAAATTAGAACTATCATACTTATCGGCATACTTATATAAACAGCCTTCTATGTTAGTATCAAGCTGATATTCCTCACAAAGAATAGGCTCATCCTTAGAATAAAGACATAAGAATACCAACTTACTTTCGAGAAGACCTTTCTTTTCAAGAAGACTAACAATATCATACACCAGCCTTAGCAAGATAGGTACCAAAACACGAACCCTTTCCCTCTTATCCCTCCATCTGCCCACCACAACTATCGAGTTAAGAGACATAACACCTCTAATACTCAGATATAAGGGTAGTGAGGAGCCCTCTTATCAGTTGCTGTCGAGATATTTTAATACTTCTCTTCTAGACTTAGATATCCCTCTTAAACCAAATAACTTAAGACGCTAAGTATCAAAATATTTGGGAACATCTTTACATTATTCAGAAAGCCTTAAAAATGATGATTATGAAACTTAGAGCAAGAGATAACTGACATGACCCTAAGAAAGACTACTTTTGGAATAGGAACCGCAGTCGCAGTAATCATAATTGCTATATTATTATTGCAGTACAATGTTTTAAGAACAGGAATACCATGGATAGAGAAGAGACCCAAAATAATCGTACTGAGACCTGAAGGATATCATGCTCATCTTATTGAGCCAGGGGTAGTTTATCATATATATGCTCCTCATAGCTTCGTATTGACTGGGTCTAACATTAATGTTCTAGAAAACGGATTAGAGATCTGGCTAAACGTGACTAAGCTAACGACAATACATGGACAGATAGCACCAGCATTCTATATGGCACCTGGAAACATAAGTCTAGAAATTGATAAACTAGGACACTACGTGATTATTTATAGACCAATAAATCGTGAGACGTATTACCTAAGCTTGCTGATAAATGGTACATATAATTGCACAGTTATCTACCATAAAGGTGATACTATTCATATCGTAGTCTGCAATTTACCTTACAAGAGAGTCGATAATGAGCTCTATATCTACAAGCCAGGTACTAAGAATATGAGTCATTGTATAACAATTGTGAAAGGAAACATATCAACGACAATATGCGGAATATATAATCCAAATCAGATAGCTGAGATAGATGGAGGAGTATTAGGATACACGATATTCGGACCTGAATTTTGGGGCAACGTAACATTCAAATTCAGAATAATATCATAACAAAATTCAGGACATTATTGATATTTCAATATTTTATTAGCATTTTTTAACTTGCTAATCTTTAATATGTACTTAATATAAGAACGTACTACTATTTGGCTTAGGACGTTAGACAAAGGTTTGTAATAACGTTTAAAATTGTAAACTCATTTCGATACATTATCTATAATGTAAAAATGTATCAATATTTTAAAAAGACCTTTTACGTATAATTTTATAAACGTTGAGTATTATGTTAATTGTGAAGAGTGATGAGAGGAGTGGTGTCTGAGTGTTGATGATTCAACTCCGTGCTGATTATAGCCAGAGTTCGCGTGTTACGCATCTTATTCCTCCGCCTCCTGCTTCTATGTGTGGTATATCTATCTCTATTATGTCTATTCCATATGTTTTTTCTATGTACCTGTTTATCGATCTGTTATATGAGTCTCCTATAAGTTTCTTATTACCTAGGTTAAAGTAGTTTAGCATTGTTGAGTAGCTGTATGTTGAGTTTTTCTCGGGTTCGTTGACGTGTATTTCAAATTCTTTAAATATTTTTAAAAGTTCTGTAAGTTTGAAATATTTTCTTTTTCTATCAAATTCTAGAGCAGGATAGATACATGCTCTGGAAGGATCTATGAGGCATAGGTATGTTCCATTGATATTGCCGAGATATGTGAAGACTACGTCTAGATGGACAGCACCTTTCTCCCAGTCTCTTATGTAGCTTACGAGTGGTATAAGTACTATATGTACATATTCTGGAAGTACTTCATCTAATGCCCTGACAGCTGCCTCATTTGTTCCTCTTATTCCAGTTCCTGATAGTAGAAGTACTCCTCTATCTGTCTTGATTAGAAATATGTTCCCACCTTCAATATATGCTCTCGCGATCACATCATCAATAATGTACCATCTTGGCCTAAATAGTGGAGTAATACCTAATCTATAATAGATCTCTCTTACAACATCTTCTTCACCTCTTCTCAAGCTTAGGACCATGTTACATAAGATTGGTCTACTTGTGATAGTTATGCTTTGATCACGTGAGTACCCAATCTTAGGTAGATTACAAGGTATATCAACATCATAAACATGAATACGAGAACTAGATATAATATCCTTAACATTCTCATACTCACTCTTATCAACAAATAAGTAAATACTCAACCCCTCCTTAACAAGAACATCACAAATATTATAGAAATCTCTAAACCATCCCTCAAACGTGGGAGTAACATCACCACTCCTAGTAACTCTTCTCCAAAGCCACTTATCAGGATTCTTCCTAACATTACAAAACTGTCTCTCACCTGGCAAAATCATGAGAACACTAGACTTAACA
>JAADCU010000118.1 GCA_013154355.1 Thermoproteota archaeon
GCCATGGTAGTACCCTCCTTGTTTTATATATAATATATCTAGCTTTATTGTGGTGGTCTTAGCCCTTGACATTTAATTGGATCTGATTTATAATGGTCTCATTACAGAGATCGGAGGATTGGAAGATGTGTACTGTTGTTGTGTTAAAGACGTTTAGTAATTGGAACAAGGAGGTTGCAGCAACTTATAGATCTAGTCTAAGAGATATCTTAACTCATAGGGGTAGAGATGTTTGGAGTATCGTTGTATATAGAGTTGATGGTAGATTAGCATTAGAGGAGAAGCGATATTTCTTTGATGATGTAGAAGAATGTCTTAACAAGATCATATCATGTGAAGGCGAAAATCTCATTACTATATTTGGAAGGGCTACTCCTGAGACAGAAAATAGAAATCTTCCTCAACAGCCCTATATATATAATAGCAATAACAATAAGAAACATATTCTTCTTCATCATGGTCTATATAGCAATGCTCCTGAGGATAGTTATGATTCTGCTGAGTTGTTTAAGTTAATGTCAAGAGACTATAATAAGTTCTTGACTGAACTATTATACAATTCATCATTCCTGTTATTAGATATAATGCCAATGAATCAAGTCTCTGTATATAAGGGGCAATTTGAATTTGGTGAAATAACAACTTCTCATTTCCAAGTCATAGGAACTATTCCATATAGATATTGTCATGTACCTTGTCCAGCATATTCAAAAGCGTTATTTACATATAATCTTAGAGAACAGAGATTTATATTTAAAGGTATTGTTCCATTGTCTCCCTTGGCTGGTATATTTGATAATGCAACTGCTTATGATAAGAGTCCTATCATATTACCACAACCAGCTAGACTTGCAGCTCTATATAGTAGTGGAATGGATATATTTGTCAGTGTAAATTATCTATTGGATAAGGTGGCAATCTTTAAAGAGCTACATTTATTCAATCTTGACTATGGTCAATATGCTAATGAAGCAGAGTGGGAATATACACAAAGGGCTGCTGACTACTTCAAAAATAAATATAATATAAAGGTCTTAACTCATCATCTTGATATAGCACTTCAAGTACCTGAATCAAATATTATTAAAGGATCAAAATCTGACAGAGAAAGTGTTCATAGAGAAGCTGAATCTGATAGCAATTATGTACCAATGAGAAATTTACAATTTGTTGCTAATATTGCTCCTCTATGTGAACAGCTAGGTATTCATGGTCTATGTATAGGCTTGAATCTATCAGAGGGAATGACTTACTGTGATAATGCTACTGTATTTTACTATAATCTCAATAGTGTTTTGCAATGCTGTGGTAAGAGGGGATATAGCCTAAATCTCCTTGCACCGTTGATTCATATGACAAAAACTGATATAATAAGACTAGCATATGAAAATGGATATGATCTTAATTATAGCTGGTCATGTTATTATCCTAAGAAGACAAAGAATGGCTTTAAGCCTTGTGGAGAGTGCGGATCATGCCTGTTAAGAAAAGTCGCAATAGAAAGAGCAATAGGACAGCATCCAAGAGCTCACGAAAAATAAATCCGTTTAATATATATAACAAGTTTATGTATCTAGGTGATGAATCTGTTCTGGAAGATTTATGCCAATTCACTAATCTATTTAATCCAGCAAGGCTCATTACCTATACAATGTCAAATCCAAACGCTTGTATCCTATTCAATAAATATTTCAATACTACAGAGCTTTGGAACTGTAAGATACCTCATCCAGTAGAATATTTTAGATGGTGGAGACAATTATTTAGATCATTTGATATTAATCGATCAATTTGGCTTAAGAAGACTAAAGAAGAAAAGGGACCTATTGCTAAGATTAGGAATAGGCTTAGAAAGATACATCCACTTCTATCTGACACTGAACTTGATCTCATTATTAATCTCGTAGGTGTAAGATCACTTGTAATGCAATTAGGACTTGATTTATCTAAATCAGAGTTAGCTAAACTTGAGAAGGAGCCTGATTTGATTTCCAATAATAGTGCCAGTAATAACCAATCAACTATATTAGACGACATAAGACAATATTGTTCCAAAGCTAACAATCAAGCCTATTGTAGTCAATGTCCATTACATAATAGTGGTCAGGCTCTGTTTGATACTAATAGTAGTGATGGTAAAGATATTGATGTTTTATTTATTGCAGAAGGTCCAGGACAAACGGAAGCAGAGACAGGAATTCCATTCACTGGTAGAGCAGGGCAGCAGATCTTTAGACCTATTATTAATAAGCATTGTAGTAATATCAAATGGATGATGTGGAATACTGTTCTATGCAGACCACCTAATAATCGCAATCCTAATGATGATGAGATTAGAAGATGTAGACGATTCTTAGACTATGTAATTGAAAAGATTCAGCCTAAGATAATTATAGCAGTAGGGTTGGTTTCTGCTAGAAATCTTACTGGACAAGATGTAAAATTATCATCAGGACCAAAACTAGGATATTATAGAGATATAATTCCATTATGGCTACTACCACATCCTGCATATGTTCTTAGGAACAAAGACAAGCTAGTTATGTTAGAGAAGAATTTGCTACAGGCTCTTAGTAGCCTTAATGTAAAGACAAATGATCTTAATATAGATAAGGTTAAATTAGCCCATGTAGATGTTCCTGCATCTAAATTTAAGCATAATCCAATTACAGATACCCTTCTTGATCAATATAGAGACTATCTTGACAGAAACAAATATCATCTACTAGACGTTCAAAAGTTACAGAATGATGAATATATAGCCATCTTCGTTGATATCAATACCAAAGAAAAGAGATATCTTAAATTTGATTCATATTATTATTACAGAGCAAATTCTCCCTATCGGATTATTGAGATTGATAAATGTATGTATAGGATCTTATCTACTAGAGAGGCAAGAAATGCCTTTAGGGATGAGTGTGGCTATTATGGTGACATAAGAGTACATAACAGAATCGTACATGATATTACGATTGCACAAGATCAAGTCAATAAAGACAATCCAGTTTATAAGCCTGATATATATTATCTAGACATTGAATGTGAATTTGATGATGATCCTTCATTTCCTGATCCTCTTAAGGCTAGAGTTCCTGTATGTATTCTAACAAGAGAATTTAGAGGCGAGAAGAAAACATTCTATTATATCCCTAAGCAAGTCAAATGTGATAGAGATGTGCTTAAGAATATTGACCATTCTGAGCTTATTGAATGTAAAGATGAAATCGATCTATTAAATAGATTCAGAGATGATATTCGAAAATGCAATCCTGATATTGTTACTGGTTGGAATATATTCTACGATTTAGCCACTATTGTAAATAGAATGGTTAAGGCTCATATTGATCCAGGAACATTATCACCATTTGGAGAATATAGTTTAGATCCAAGAACTAATGTAGTGCATCTTAAGGGTTATATAGTTCTTGATATGCTTCATCTCTATCAAAGATTTACATACTCAGGAAGAGAATCATATAAACTAGGATATATAGCCTCACTTGAAATAGGCGAAACTAAAGTTGAGCATGATATTGATATAAGACATACATTTACTGATGATTATGCTAAGTTTCTAATTTACAACATTCAAGACGTTGCCTTATTAGGAAAGCTAAATAACAAGTTAGGTTATATTGATCTATGTGGCCAGTTAAGAAGGATTGCTAATTGTGATTGGCATTCTACAGTAGCTGGTCAAAGTTTTGTAATTGATTCATTGTTGATGTCATATTTATATGAAAGGGGCTTAGTTGCAAAGAATGCTCCTGAACATGTAGGCAATGAAAAGTATCCAGGTGCTTATGTCCATCCTCCAAAGAGTGGACTTCATGAATATATAATCGATCTTGACTTTGCTAGTCTATACCCATCAATAATCAGAACATTCAATATAGGAGTTGAAACGTTAGAATGGGTTGTAGAGGGCATTGATGTAAAGAAGTTCTTATTTGATCCTAATGCATATAATGATAATGATACTGTAACATTAATCCATGCAACTACAGGATCAAGACTTGATACTACTGTTGGTGAATTAAGATTAGCTTTAAAAGAAAAATATACAATGACGATGAATGGGTGCTTATTCTACAGATCAAAAGTCAAGAAATCAACTATTGCAGATTGCGTAGCAATGCTAATTGCTAAGAGAACTGAATACAAGAAGAAGCTAGCCGAAACTGGTGATAAGATATATAATAGAATCCAATTAGCATATAAGTATCTTGCCAATTCTATCTACGGCTTCTTAGGGTTTAAGAGATCTAGATTTTATGATCTTAGATTGGCTAGTGCAATTACATTATCTGCTCAAGAGACAACTATTTCGACTATTTACAATGTTGAAAATTATCTTGGTAACAGAGAAGAAGATATAAATAGGCTCTTTAGATATCTTGATCATAAGATTGATGATGCCAAGTATGTTATCTATGGAGACACTGATAGTTTGTTCATTGTCTTATCTGATTATCTTGATAAGAACTTACTTAAGGAAATAGAGACTAAACCATTCCAAGAAAGGCTTGATACGTTAAATCCGATCATTAAAGAAATTGAGTCTAATATAAACAACCTTATAAAAAGGTTCTTTAATAGATATCATTTTCTAGCTGATGATGAGCAATATCTAAAGGTTAAGCAGGAATGGCTAGGAGAAATAATGCTTCAGTTACCAGTAAAGAAGAGATATGCTCTTAGGCTCATTACTCCAAAAGGCTATAAATTTACTGTAACTGGCCTTGACATTAAGAGATCAGACTATCCTGAGTTTTGCAAAACTCTACTTCAAGACCTTATTAATATTATATTCGATGCTAAGGCTCTTGATGTTAATAAGATAATGAAGTTTGTTAATGAGCAGAAGATAAAATTACTTAGGGCAATAAAGAATAGAGACATTACTATAGCAAGACCAGTAACAATGACGAAGTCGTTTGAACAATATAAGAAACTACCTGCTCATGTTATTGGAATGTTATTATGGAATGCTCTAGAATATAAAATATTTACCAAGAATGGAGATAAAGGATATTCGTTCCCAATTAAAGGTCTTGATCTAAGAGCTGGTTTTGAAAAGACAAAGACCTATAACGAATTTATGCAAAA
>JAADCU010000029.1 GCA_013154355.1 Thermoproteota archaeon
TAGATAGACCACAACCAAGACTAGACAGAATGGAAGGAAAAGGAATGAGCATAGTAATAGGAAGAGTAAGAAAACTAGAAAACAACCTACTAACATACCTAGTACTAGGACACAACACGATAAGAGGAGCAGCAGGAAACACAATACTCATAGCAGAAACACTAACAAAACAAATGCCAGAAATACTAACCTAACATATACTTCTTAAACAACTTTTTAATCATGCTCTCTGGAAATGGTGCAGCAATACACATACCAACAAAAACACAACGTCTCTTCTTCTCACTATCATTTTTCTTATTATTATCATCCTTAAACACGAATGCTACTAATCTATGAACGGCTGTCAAACCAGCATGAGCAACTACATTTCTTAATAGCCCTTGTTCTCTCATAGGGGTTACACAGTAATATTTCTTACCACTTATGCTCTTACCTCTGACCTTCAGTATCTGTCTACAAGTCTCCTTGCTCTTATCAATCCTCCTAGGCTTAAATATATTTCTAAGAGTCTGATAATACAATCTCTTATAGGGACGTCCTAACCATTCTCTTATTTCATTATCAAATATCAGCAGTGCACTATCATTAATTATATCTCTAATTAGCTTAAGTCTCCAAGGTTTATCATTAGAGTATTTTATAAGAAGTTCTCTAATTTTCTCAAAATCATAACATTCAACATTATCATTAGGTATTAATTTTCCCCAACAATTTAGGCCTTTGATAGTGACTTCTTTAGAGAATCCTTCTATAGACTCTTTAAGAAGCTCGTAAAGCCAATATGTGAGTAATATCATAAACATGTTAGGTCTAAATTGTCTCAATTTATATGCAATATTAATACTGTTTCTATAGCATTGACAGTTAATTTCAATAATGTTTAGATACTTATATCGATCATTTATCTTACCTATTCTATTTAACCCGTATACTCCCCAGATAACGAGACCGAGATTTATTAGATATAGATTGTATAGTATCTTCGCTAATTCTTTGTCATATTTTTCTTTCTCTCTTATAATATCTTTTAGAAGTCTGTTTATGAGTTTGTTTGTAAGTGTTCTTATAGGTAGAGAACTTATTCTCGTGTAGTAATAACTTATATTGTTCTCAAACGTTATTTGGAGAGAGTTATCTCTTGGAATTACGGGATCGCTATTATAAAACAGATATGTACATTTGTTTATGTTGTTTCTCTTTGTATCGTATTCTATCAAAGGCATGCTTTCTTTAAATACTTCCATCATCATTGTTGTTGCATTATTTATACCATGTGTTGTATCAACGATAATTGTTAGGTCTTTTTTCTGTACATTCATCATCTTGTATGTAATATCTAAACATGATCTAAGATGTGATAGATATATGCATAATGATGCCTCATAAAAATCCTCTATAAATCCTTCTCCTGGGTCTCTGAAGATTGCTTGTGATAATCTTCCACATTTTGTATTTAATTTGAAGCTTCCTGTGAGAGGAACTAATCCTGCAGTTAAGATACCTCTACTAACTATCTCATTACTTATGTCAATATCTCCCTTACTAATTCTTATTTCCCTTATCTTAACGTGTAGTTGCCAAACATTGAAACACCATGTACCATATTGAGCATATTCTCCGTTAGATATCTCTGAGAAATCTTCTATTAAAGGAACAAATATAGTTTCTTCTCTATTAAAACATTGTTGTTTTAACCAGCTCATAATATTATTAAAACTCTCGTTAATTTTCTCAAATAATCCTACATTACCTTCTATAAGTCTTCTTAAAAGTTCGTCGGTTCTACTTTCTATAAGCTTGATAAATTCATTATCGTCTAAAATATCTATTAATGTTGATAATGTAATAGGAACAAAAAGGCAAATATTGAATAAAAAATCATTAGAAATACCTTCATTTATGGATGATGTGGAACATATATTTGCTACTACTACTGCAAGTGGTCCAAAATTTGTTACTACAATGAGAGGCTTACGTTGTTTTGAACTTTTCTCCGTAGGTGGTACATATACTCTGTAAAAGACTTCGCGGTATTGAGTAAAGGCTCCTAAGGTACTAAAGTTAACAATCTTAACCATTACAGTTTCCTAAAGGATCTGTAATATAAGGTTCTATCATCATCTATAAATAAGGATCAGCTCGTAAACATGGGTTTCTTGATCTCTAGTAGTTTCATATATGCGTTAATGAGACCCTCCTCATCTTGAGTAGCTAGGTACTTTCTTACGTCTATGTACGTTTTTCTGTAGATGCATAGTCTTAGTTTTCCGTCTGCTGTTAGTCTTATCTGTCTGCAGCCTTTGCAGAATTCTGGGTTCCTAAATCCCATTACGAACTCTATCTTTACATTATCGATATATAGTATTGGTCTGTTGTGTAAATCGTTTCTTATCTCTATTTTTGATGCTCTTCTTTTTAATATTTCAAATATTGTTTTTAGTGGTATGTAGTATTTTCTAAAGTTTTCTACTCCTTTTCCTATTGGCATGTACTCTATCAGTTGTAATGTTGTTCCTAGTTTCTTACAGAATCTTAATAGTTCAGGTATGTCTTCAACATTTAGTGATGTTACTAGCATGTTTATTTTAACTTCTTTGAATGGTATTTCACATGTCTTATATATGTTGTCTAGGACTTTATAGAATGCTTTTGCTGATGTTCCTGTTATGATTACATATTTTTGGGGATTTAACGTGTGTAATGATATATCTATTCTATGGAGTCCTGCCTTGTATAGATCTTCTACATAATTATCGAGGTAGTATCCGTTTGTTGTTAATGATATATCTCTATAGTTAAGTTCTCTACATCTTCTAACTATTTCAATTACGTCTCTTCTTAGAAGTGGTTCTCCCCCTGTTATTTTTACTCTATCTATTCCTAGTTCTTTGAATACTTCTAGAGCAAACTCTATCTCTTCTAGTGTGAGTTCAGTATTTTCTTGAGAACCCTCGTGATGACAGAAGAAGCAGCGGTAATTACATCTATCTGTTACTTTTATCCTTACTCTATCTATAATGTTGTTAGTGTTCAACAGTAATATTTCTCAGTCAGGTACTATAAGTGTTCCGTATCCAGCACCATGTAGGACTATGTCTATAAGTTTTTCAGGTTCTCTACAATTGTATAAGAATATTTTTATTCTAGCTCTTCTAGCTATGTTTATAGCCCATATGTCAAGTAGAGGATATGTTCCTGCACGTATGTCGGTCTCCCTGAACAGTATGTTCTCTAGCTCGCTTAGTGTAACTTTCTCTAGTCTCTTAGCGTCTTTATGCTTTAGAGGATCTTTATCATATACTGCATCTATATTTGAAGCAAAAACTACATCTCTAGTTCCTGTTATCTCTGCAAGTATCATAGCTACAGTGGCTGTTGACTGACCAGGCTGAAGTCCTCCGCAGAATACTACTCTACTGGTAGAGTAAGCTTTTAAGAATTCTTCTATGTTTGATGGAACACCTTGATACGCTTCTTCTATCGATAGAGCTAGAGTAAGAGCGTTGAGTCGACTTACCATTATTCCAACCATGTCTGACCTAGCCTCATTATGAGTAATATCTCTTAGAATAGATACATATCTCCTAGCTATGGATCCTCCACCACATACAAAAACTATCTTAGACTCAGGAGAGACATCAAGTATGAATCTTATGACCTTAACATATCTCTTTACTAGATCTTCCTGATCGAATACATGACCGCTAAGTTTTACTAGAAGCTTTCTCACTTGATCTAGAGGACAAGTACTCTTTAATAGCTCTATCCACTCCCCTTCTAGCAACATCGTCAAGCATAGATGTATCAAGTTCTATTAATTCTCCTTCACATATTTTCTCAAACTTTTCAATATTTTTCTCTACAAATGTCATGAGGTTAAAATCATTATTCTCTATTGAGTCTGTAAGAATATTATTTAGGTCACAGTCAGATCTATACCATTCATATAGTGACCTTATTCTAGATATTATGCTCATAGCATCATCATTGCAATATGTTTCTCCTCTATACTCTACACACATTCTATGTCCTATAAGTTTTTTCTTAAAGAATATCTTAATAATTCCAAGATCAATATCTTGTTTCTCTTCTATGGCCTTGTTAATACTTTCAATAATTTCTTTATTAAGTATATTACCATATTCTCTTCTAGCTCTTACACATTGACAAAATCTTTTTAAAAACCTTAGTAATTTATCTTTAACAATTTCTGAAACAACCTCCTTAATTTTCTCTCTTTCATCCATAGGTTAAGAAGTGCTACAACAGGTTATTCAACACTTTCTGCCTATACTCTTATAAATCCTGTATCTCTTAAGAAAGTAGCAACCTGTATGAAGAGACATCTACTGAGTAAGAAAGATGTTAGGAAATTAATGAACGAGGTAGATAGTGAGATAGCAAAAATATTAAGAAATGCTGAAAATGTTGAAATATATGAGATTGATGAGAATCTCACAATATTTATAGTAGAAGGTAAACCTCTCTTTGCAAAGATGAAGATAAAGCTAGGAGACGAAAACGTAGAGAAGTATATTCCGTTAATCACATTATTCTATGTAGAGAAGGTGAGCTATCCATATGTCAAGGTTGATGAAGGTGCTGTTCCAAGAATACTTAATGGAGCAGATGTGATGAGACCTGGAATAAGAGAGATAAGTGGAGACTTCGAGAAAGGAGATGTCGTTGCAGTAAGAGATCCAAAAGATAGAACCATAGCTGTAACACTAGCACTATATAGTAGAAGAGAAGTTGAAACTATGCAGAAAGGCAAAGTTCTCAAGAACGTTCATTATCTTGGAGATAAGATAAGTAAGATATGTTCAGAAATAGTGAAGAAGTAACCTATTTACACCTTCTAGAACAATAATAGAGATCATTAGATAGACATATTCTACATATATCATCTCTAGGACCGTAACATAGTAGGAGAATGTACAGTAGTATATCAACAAATCTTTGAAAAATATTATCTATAATACTTCTATCAATGTTGGAAAATATTAGATTATAGCTTGGGTGCACATACTCACATATTTTGAGATAAGTTTTTAGAAAGTCTTTCTTAAATTTTCCAGGTATATTCTTTGAGTCTGTTAACATTCTTATAGAGAAACTTGAACCCTTCTTACTTCTCTTATATAGCTCTCTGATAAAATCTTCTACAGGTCTGTTAGAGAATTTGTCTTTGAAGTATTTAAGTTGAAATGCTATTTCTAGACATAGTTTTAATAGGAATGATAATATGGTTATCGAAATCTTATTATTACAGTTATAACATTTTTCATATGATTCTAAAATATTTTTGATTATTAGTAGTATCTTTTTCTCATATTCTGTCTCTACACTCCTTGATAGTTCATCTAATACTTTCAATACTTCTCTTATTAGAGTAATCATTTTATGACTATCTCCTAAGTATCTTACTTAAGATGATGATTGTCTCACGACCAGAACGATGAAGAAGACAACACTCTCTGATCAGTTTCGGGTTTTCCACTCATCTATCGTCAAGGTAGAGCTTCATCATCTATATTCTCAATATCTTCTCTGCTATTTTTGCAAGTACTATAGAGATAACATACATTATGATGCTTGCAATTATCATTCCCATTCCTGTTGAGTAGAGGTTAGATATTATAAATGTTATTCCGTAGGATAATGTTATAGCTGAACCGAATAGAGGTAGTATATGTAGTGCAAATATCATCTTATCTTTCATCTCTTCTTCTGCTGTTCTTGCAATCTTCATATCTACTGCTAGTGGAAGATTTCCAGACTTCATATAAAGTTTTAATCCTCTCATAGCAGATATTTGAGATTCTATTCTAAGAATAGGAAATAGAAGTATAAATATTATTATAGATGTTAGAAAATCGTTAAAGAATCCGCTCCTAATACCGTAAAGTATAGACTCCACACCTAATGCACTTATCAGTATTATCATTTGAGGAGAGGAACGAGCTAATGCTTCTCTAATAACCTTATTAAATATCTCTCTGCTAGGCAGCGTTGACTGCCATATTAACCATCCTGATAATCCTACTATGACGCCACTATAGTACACTAATTCCGCAGGCGAGAACATTACTATAAGTATCACGTACATCATCATTGATGGTAATGCGCTCTCAACTATGGGACTAGGCAGAAAATGGACATAGAATGATATTAATGGTATGAATGCTACTGGAAGAAGTACATATGATAATATTAATGTCGGTGTTTTCGTATATATTAATCTTATAAAATCTCTTAGATTACTAACTCTTACTTTATAGATCTCTTTTATAGGTACTGCAGATATCATATCAAGAGGCTTTATCACATAGTCCTGTCTCGAGAAGATGTATAGTAGGTAAAGAGGAGCTACAGTATATAGTATCGATAGAATGAGAGCTGGGCCAGGAGCTCCTTCGAGTAGCTCTATTATAGCATTTGCAAATGTTGCTGACGGAGATATGAAGAAGATGCTTGTGTTAGCTATGGCTGGGCCTAGAAAGGTGAGTCCAAGTATTGTGAAGTAGAGTAGTCTCACATTATTATATGTTTGAAGTCCTCGAGGACTCTGCAACAACATGTAGAGACAGAGTCCGTGAATGAATGCTAGTGTAAGTATTAGTGAGGTGTAAATGAGCAAGTATATTGCGCGAACACCATATACAGGTACTATACCTACTATGAGTCCTATTCCAAGTGGTGCAGGAACGAGAAGGAATATTATTATGTTAGATAGAAGGTTTATGAGCATTATTTCCCATGTTGAGAGAGGAGATGTATATAATATGTGAATATCCTCCTCTGTAAGTACTCTAAATACTGCACGTGAACGAGTTCTAGAGGTTCTTGTTGTAAAAAGTTCGTAACTCATCAATAATGCGCCTAATGCAAGAATTATAGCTATTCCCTGGTTAGGAGTGATGAATGAGTGAAGGAAAAAAGACTTAGAAGAGCTTACTGACGATAACATCTTAGATATGATCATCATTATTAGAAATATTGCTCCTAGTACTGTAGCTAACCATCCTACTCTTAGACTAGTTAAAGCTTTTGCACGTACTGCTGAGCTTATTCTACCCATGTTTAAGCACCTGTCAAAACATTTAGTAAAGCATCTTCTAATGTTGATGCTCCAAGCATCTTCTTTACTTCAGGTATCGTTCCCTCAGCCACCTTCTCACCTTTATAGATTACGCATACTCTATGAGCTATCTCTTCTACCCAAGGTAATACATGGCTTGATATGACGAATGACGTTCCCATTCGAGCTCTCTTCTTTATCTCCTCTCTAAGAGTTCTCTGAGTCTTCACGTCAAGAGCCATAAATGGCTCATCCATAACGATGAGTTTAGGATCAGGTAGGAAGGACAGGACTATAGCAAGCTTCTGTAGAGTACCTCTTGAAATATCTTTAATCCTCATATTAATGTACTCTCCTAGATCAAACTTCTCTAGAAGCTCGTACATTCTATCCTCAAGTACGTTTCTATCAATGTTACGTAGTGATGCAAATAGATATATGACCTCCTTAACCGTGAGCTCACTATAGAGGACAGGATTATCAGGAACAAAGGTCACGTACTGCATAGCCTTCTCACGTTCTTTATGAACATCATGACCCATAATTTTCACGTATCCAGTAGTTGGCGAGAGAAGTCCCATAATTGTTCTAAGTGTTGTAGTCTTTCCTGCACCGTTAGGTCCTACTAGACAGTATATCTCTCCTTCATTAACTTCAAAAGATAGGTTCCTTATAGCGTACTTACCTGAGAACTTCTTAGATAATGACTTAACTTCAAGCACCTTACAAGCCATGATTATCCTTTTATGATTTATCTAGATCATCGCGTTCTTAAAAGTATTTCGAAACTTCTAATGATGTCTATCTTATCTTCACTATTCTAAATCTTTCTAATATTCTTCTACTGAGCAGTAATCCTCCATAGATACATAGTCCAGATATAGCTAAGAAGAACAGTGCAACGTCGAGATATCCTAGTACTATACTCTTCAAAAATAGGTATAGTGGTAATGAACCTAGTGCTAGAGGTACACCAAGTTTTATCAGTCTCTCCTTTATGCCAATCTCTCTATGTCGTATAGTGATGACTCTAGGTCTACATAATCTGACGATGTCGGATCTGTACTCAGGTGCTATAGTGTAGCATCTCTCTAGAACTCCCTCACGTAGAAGTATCTCGACTATCTCACGTTCATCCTCTTTCAATTCTCTCTCGAGCACGTATCCTCTCTCAGCTATCTTTCGAAGAAGTTGAAGAGCTTTCTCTCTCACATCCTGAAGAGGGTGAGTATCATATTTAATGCTTTTTCTGAAGATAATAGTCTGAAAGATACTCCATGCTTCTCAAGAAGCTTCTCAATAAGCCTAGCCTTATCATCAACCTCTTCGATATCTTCGCCTCTAACTAGGACATATGTAGAATTTCCTGATCGTATTATTATCACATGATCATCCTTCTCTAGTAGTCTCACAACGTTTTCAGGTAGCTCATCCTCTATCTCGAATAGTCTAACCCAGGAATCTCCTATCTTCACTATTGTCTCTCCTCTACCAACCTCGACAAGTATAGGCTTCACTTCTACCACATCATGAGCTATATATCTCTTCACTGCCTTCACTGTAGCATTTAAGGTCTTTCTTTTAAATAGTTCAACTATGTCTGGAAAATCTCTACCTGCAATATATATGAAGAGTCCTAATAATGCTAGAAAAAGTATGAATCTTGCAAATGATGGACATATAGCTAATATCAATATGAAGAGTATTGAAAGTATGAGAAGCTTCTTAGGATCTATCTTCCTCAATATGCTATCTCTTCTATCTTCTCTAGCCATTGCTCAGGTACGTTATGTGAGATCTTCCTAATATAACTAGCTCTTTAGAGATCTCAATAACTGTTCTGGAATCTCAAATTCTATCCACTCATGTCTGCCTACTCTAGTACCTTTTCTAACATGTACTACAAGTATGTTATCTGACGTACCTAGTATTCTACCATCACCAGCTATATAGTAGTCGACTACTCTCACACCTTCAGGAAATATCCACAGTATCTCGTAATCGTATTCTGCGGTCTCTTCTTCATAAAAGTTATCGTATCGGTTTATTCCAGGTCTTAGAGGACCTCTAAAATATATGTAGAACTCTACATATGGTCTATTATAGTTTCCTCTGAAACCTAGTATTATGTCCTTGACCTCTGGTCTTGCTCTCTCACCATTTATCTTAATTATCTCCTCATCAAGAAAGTACTGCATGTTGTTCATCATTGTTTCAAGTTCTTCAAGTATCTCTCTACCACCTTTCTTAACGAGGTTATAATAGTATGATCTTGGATCTCTATACTCAAATATGAGTACGAGCCACACGTTACCTAGAAGGTCCATCGTATGAATACCTTCAGCATATACTGGTACTACCTCCTCACTCATCTACATCCTACTCTATATTCTCTTCCTAAGTATTATATACGACCCCTTTTCAACTCCTGCAGCCTCAGCTATAGGTTCACACTTCGCCTTCATCATATATATTATCGGAACGTTCAGCTCATCCTCTATCTCAGTAATATACTCATAATGTGCCATTCCCTTAGCAATGATTAGGTCACTACTTCTAATTAGCTCTATTACCTCTCTATCAACCTCGTCTAGAAATATGCTTGCAGCATCTGTACCAGTCGAAACTACTTCTGAAAAATCTTGATCTAGACCAGCCTCAGCAACTTCGTTAACTGTTATATCGTTCTGAAATGATCCTCCCTTAACTACTGCTATGACCTCGTTCTCTAGACGTATGAGCTCTCTAGCAAGTAGCCTATCTAGAACTGCTTCACCAGCATTATCTAGTAGGTATATTATTCGCTTCTTTCTTATCATAGGTAATCTTCCTCTAACATTCATATTCTCTATCTCACGTATTAGATCTATAATTGATGGAGGTCTATAACCTGCAACTCCTAGATCAATACTGTTCCCTAATAACACTACTCTAGATAGTAGATCTATCTTTCTAATACTAGTCTCCATATTCTCTACATGTTGTTCAATATTTTCTAGAAGTTTGAGACCCTCCATATTTGCTATATGCTTCTCCTCTCTGTAGGGATCATCGACCCCGCTCTCAGACTTGAGAAATCTGAATATTCTTGTAGCAACAACTGGTGCAGGATCTCTATTATCTCTAGCAAGATCGTGAAGCATCTTCACTATCTCCATCATATATCTATAGCGTGAATCCTCGTCTCTGAATAGCTTTATGATATCTCTGTACCTGACCTCGACTTGGCAAGGGATACATCTCGTTTTGAACTTCACATCATATGTAGGAGGCACATGTATTTAAGCTAGCACCCCGCTACTATCAAGCGTGCGAAGACTGTTAGTGTACACAGGTAAAGGAGGTGTAGGGAAGAGTGTCATAAGTGCTGCAACAGCTCTGAAGCTCTCTGACCTTGGGTATACTGTGGCTCTCATAAGTACAGATCCTGCGCATACCATATCTGCATACTTCGATATACCTCTCAGCAAGGATACTGCTAAGGTTAATGAGAGAGTAGATCTCTACTATATTGATCCCGTCCTAGAAGTGATGAAGAAGTTTAAAAATATGTCGGAGTACTTTCTAGAATGGTTAAGGAAGTACGGCATAGATGAGGTTCTAGCTTACGAGCTTGCAATGCTTCCAATGGTTACAGAGAGCATGGGACTACTAAAAGCACTGGAACTATATGAGTCAGGTAAGTACAACATGATAATAATAGATACCATACCTTCAGCAGAGGCGCTGAGGCTTCTCTATCTTCCAACGATACTCAACTCTATAAGAAGTAGAATGATCAAGGTAAGCATGAGCATAATGAGGACAACAGCAAAGATGCTATCAGTAATACTTGCACCAGCTTCAAAACTTGGAAAAGTCGTAGAAGAAGAAGAGATGTTTTTTAACGAGACTACTAAACTTTCAAACCTCATAACTAATCCTGACATAACTAGTGTGAGAGTCATAGCAAATCCAGATACTTCAAGCGTAGATGATGCTATAAAGTCTGTAGGTCTTGCACAGGTATTCAACCTCAATGTCGATCTAGGAATAATGAACAAGATATCGCCAATAGAGGAGTGGGCTAAACAACAGGAAGAGTATGTGAGAAGATTCGAGATGAGCATATATCCGATACCTGTCCGTAAAATAAAACAGAAAGGAATAGAAGTAAAGGGCTGTGACGCACTTAGAAGATTAGCAGAGGAACTATACGGTGAAGATGATCCTTCAAAAGTGTATTATGTCGGCAAGATAGTCAATGTTAGAGAAGTTGAAGAAGGTAAGTATGTTCTAGAGATGATGATGCCTCCTGGAGTACAGGACTGTGGAAACGTCTATTTTCAAGGTGATGAGCTAGTCATAGAGGTTATAACAGATAGAGGAATCGTAGAGAAGATCTATCCTCTACCGACAATGCTAAAGCTTACACAACCTGTTAAAGCCTATGTAAAAGATAGGAAACTTATTATCGAGTTTGTTAAAACTAGCCAACAGCTCTAATAGCACTCTTGAGGTACTGTTATTATAGGTTTAGAGTCCTCTCCTATAGGCATCACATACTCAAGTATCGTCCTAATTATCTCACCTTTCTCAGTCTCTATTGCTACTGTCGCTCTTCTTCTCTTGAAGGTCTGTATGACTTCGACTATTCTACCTATCTTTCCAACGTTCTTACCGTCAATAATTATGACTAGAGAACCAAGCTGTATTGGTATATGCTTCACTATCGATTGTTCAGGTATTGTTAGGACTATTGTGTCAAGTGTCCTGTACTTAGCAGCTTCGTCGGGAGATACTATGTGGTTTCTACCATCGTGAAGGTTAAGCTGTACATAGCCTCCTTTTACCGTAGTCTTATCCTCTATCCTGCACGGCTTTATTGATGCTTCTTCTCTAGAGATTGGTACTAATGTGAGGAACTTTACTGGATGTGGAACCATTCTGTAGAGCTCTCCTGTTGGAACAATCTCTATCACGTCCATGAGACCTACAGGATACTTGTAGTCTCTTCTTACTCTACCATCTACCTTTATGTAGCCCATCGCTATTATTCGTCTAGCCTCCTTCAAGGTCTTTGCATATCTTAGGACGTCACGTACAAGTATTGCTAATGGTAGAGACTTCTCTAAAGGATGTGGACCAGGATGTGGTCTTACAGTCCATACTCCACCAGCCTTCCTAGGTATTGGCCACCACCATGGTGCACAGGATCTTCTAAGATGTCTCTTCGCCATACTGCTCTTAGCGCTGATCTGTCAGACCTAACTTAAAAACTCTTACGTTACGTATATTATAGAGCTCGTGAACTCTAGAGTGATCATAGGTGTCGATGTTGGAGGAACATTTACTGATGCTGTCATAGTGAGACCTGAGAATCATAGTATAGAGATAGTTAAGACTCTTACTAATATACATGATCCAGGAAACAGGATTGTCGAGATAGTTTCAAGATGCTCAGCTGCTAGCAATGTAAGAATCTATCATGCTACGACGCTGACCTCTAACATACTTCTTGGTCAGATAAGACTTGATCTTCCCAAGATTCTTCTAGTAGTTAATAGAGGCTTTAGAGATATCATATACATAGGTAGACAGAATAGGATAGAACTCTACTCTCTAAAACCTAGAAGAGCAAAAATACCAGGAACTATAGAGATATTTGAGATAGATGAAAGAACACTGCCTGATGGTAAGGTAGAGGTGGAGCCTACTCTAGGTGAGCTTAATAAACTCGTAGAAGAAATAGAGAAAAAGAGACCTGACGTTGTATGTATATGTCTTCTAAACTCTTATGTTAATCCTAGTTCAGAACTAAGGATAAAGAAGTTCATAAAAGAGAGAGTAAGTAACATAGATGTTGTATGTAGTCATGAGATATGTACAACACGTGGAGAATATGAGAGATTTTGCACAGCTTTAATATCTAGTCTACTTAGACCTCTAGTAAGAAGATACATGAACAAACTAGTAGAGAAGCTAAGAAGTATAGTAGAAAACTTTCAACTTAGCGTAGCTACGTCCTGGGGAGGACTAGTCAACGTACATGAGAGCGTGAGAAGACCTGTAATACTTCTAGAGTCTGGACCTGCTGCAGGAGTCATAGCTTGCTCTAAACTATGTAGCATCATCAACATGTCGAGAGCAATAGCATTTGACATGGGTGGAACAACTGCAAAGTTCTCACCGATAGTAGATCATGAGCCTCTACTAAGAGATGAGTATGAGATAGCTATGGGAGTACATGGATGTAGAATACAGAGAAGAACTGGAATACCAATAATGATCGACATGATAGACATAGTAGAGGTAAGTGCTGGAGGAGGCACAATAATCTGGATAGATGAGGCAGGAGCTGTGAGAGTAGGTCCTAAAAGTGCTGGTTCAGACCCAGGACCTGCCTGTTATGAACGTGGTGGCACAGACCCTACCATAACTGACGCAAACCTGGTACTAGGAAGAATCTTTCCAAAGATCATGCTAGGCGATCTCAAGGTCTCTAGAGAAGCTGCACTGAGAGCATTCAACAAATTGAAAGATATCACAGGAAGAGAAGTAGAAGAGATAGCATATGATGCGATAAGAAAGATAAATTATGAGATGTGTAGAGGAATAAGAATAGCTACCGTAGAAAGAGGACTAGATCCAAGAGACTTCACGTTAGTAGCATATGGTGGTGCAGGACCTCTACATGCGTGCGAGCTTGCAGAGTATCTAGACATTAGAACAGTAGTTGTTCCAGAATTTTCAGGAGTGTTTACTGCTCTCGGACTTGCCTGTATGGATAAGATACATAGATATGATGTACCAATATTTAAAAAATTAAATGAAATTTCTATAGAGTACCTGATGGATAAAGTATTAAAAGAATCTGAAAAAATAGTTAAGAAGAATCTAGGAGAAGGAAAAATTATTGTAGAATATGTAGCATATATGAGATATCTAGATCAAGACGTAGAGCTGAGCGTTAGATTAAGCGAAAATGATACGATAGATGATTTAAGAAGAAAGTTTGAGGAGAAGTATTATGAAGAATATGGATATCTTCTCGAGAATGTTGACATAGAGTTAACAAGAGTTGTAACAGTAGTTAGAGAGTACTCGAACATTAACATATTTAGATTTTTGAAGAGTGAACATAAAGAATCTCATAGAGATCCTATCATAGATAAAGCTGAAGTATACGTAAGAGGAGAATGGACTTGCTGCCCTGTGATTAGGAGAGACTTGACTTATCCTGGATACAGTATTGCTGGACCAGCAGTAATAGCTGATCCTACATGTACGATATTTCTAAATGATGGATGGAAACTTATGGTCGACGATTATCGTAATATTATAATGGTGAGAGAATGATTGATAGAACTACTCTTGAGATCATGTTTAGAGGTATTGAATATATTGCAGAGAAGATGGGCATAGTATTGAGAAGATGCTCAATGACTCCAAACATTAGAGATAGAATGGACTTGAGCTGTCTAGTCGCCGATAGTGAGGGCAGGATAATAGCACAGGCGGAGCACATCCCTGTACATCTTGGATCCATGTACGTAGGTATGAAGAACTTTTTAAAATATTTGAAAGATAATGGTATAGAAGTTCGTAGAGGAGATATATTTATAACTAATGATCCATACATCATAGGTACACATTTGAACGATATAGCACTGATCATGCCAGTGTTCTATAATGATGATCTAGTAGCATGGCTAGTAAATAAGGCTCATCACGTAGATGTAGGAGGAAAATATCCTGGAGGTCTATCTCTGAGAGCTAGATCACTATATGATGAAGGCATGGTTCTGGAGCCTACGAAGATAGTGTCGGAAGGATCATTATGTAGAGAAGTACTTAACAATATACTATCTAGGGTTAGAATGAGAAGACAGACGTACTCTGACATAATGGCCCAGATAGCCTCACTCAGGTCTGGTGAGAGAGATCTTAAAGAGCTTGTCGATAGGTACGGTTTATCTAGATTTAGATCATGTGTAGAATACTCTCTCGATTATTGTGAGAAGCTTGCTAGAGCTAGATTGAGAGAATTATCATTTGAGTGTCATGGCTTCGACTACGTTGAAGTTAATGATCATCTCTGTAAGATAGGTGTCACAATTAGGATAAGAGGATCACTTGTAGACGTGGTATTTGATGATACTTGTAGACAGATTGATAGACCATTCAACTCTGCCCTAGGTGTGACTATAGCCTCCGTGAGCTTTGTGTTTAAGTCTCTACTTCTAGGTGATGTACCTCTGAACGATGGCACCTACAGGATACTTAACGTACATGCAGATGAGGGTCTTCTAGTAAATCCTGTTAGACCCGCTCCTGTAGGTCTAGGAAATGTTGAGACTAGTCAGAGAATAGTTGACGCCTTACTTAACGCTCTTTCTACAGTACTTGAAGATGTTCCAGCTCAGTCAGGCGGTACAATGAGCAACATAGTATTGCATGGTCTAGAGAGTGGATGGGTCTTCTATGAGACCATAGGATGTGGTGCAGGAGCCGGATTAAACTATGAGGGAGAGAGTGGAATACATGTATATATGACGAATACCCTGAACACTCCTATAGAGGTTATAGAGAGGACGTACCCTATCAGGATAGTGAGATATGGTCTCCGTCATGGAAGTAGAGGATCAGGAAGATGGCGTGGCGGAGATGGTATTATTAGAGGATACAAGGTTCTCGAGAGAACAATGGCGATAGTGATCATGGATAGAGTAAGAATTAGACCTAGAGGTAGAAGAGGTGGAGGAGATGCTGAACCTGGAAGAGTGAAAGTCATAAGGTCGTCGGGCATCGTCGAGGAGTATTCTGGAAAGGTTGAGCTTATTCTTGATAGAGGAGAAATCCTCATTATTGAGACTCCAGGAGGTGGTGGATACGGCTCAGCTACCTAGCCTCTACTATCGCCTCATGCTCGTATGTTCCTTCTGCAGCCATCTCAAGGTACTCTCTTATCCTCTTCTCTATGCTCTTCTTCTTCCATTCTACGAATCTTATGAATAAGTGAACCATAGCTCTCACTGGTGCTGATCTCCTATCACTTAGATACATTGATGCTAGCTTGGGAGCCCAGTAGAGTGAGTGTTCTAGACATTTCCACATTACTTCAACATGTTCAGGTTTTATCTTAAATTTGAGAAGTGCAGCCTTATCTTTGAGAATTCCCATAGGTACAAGATACATGGGTACTATGAGGCTAGGATATTTTCTCAATCTATCTATCAGTTCAACAGTCTTCATACAGTCGTCAGGGGTCTCCTCAGGTATGTTAAGTATGACTGTTGCTGCTGGAACTATTCCTACGTCAGCCATTATTGCAAAAGCTTCCTCAACAATCTCAGGCCAGTTCTCAGCCTTGTATGGTGCAGCTTTTCCAGGCATTATGATCTTTGCTAGTCTAGGGCTCCCAGTCTCTATACCAGTCTGAACACCTATGAACTTCTGTCCAGTCTTACTGAATATTTCCTCCGTCAGCTTAGTAAGTACTCTACCATTATGTTCAGCATATACTACTGCTGCTAGACTAACGTGACTCCAGCCTAATGTTTCAGCATATTTGAGAGCCATGTTGTGTAGCTTAAATAGTGGTTCAGGTCTAGGTTTCACGCCATCTGCACCATAGAGTAGTACATCCTCTGAGTGTAGTAGTACATGTCTTATACCATGTTGATGATTTACCTTCAACTCCTCCTCTATCTTGTCTATGGGAATGTATCTGAGAGGTCTCAAGGTCACGCTACAGAATCTGCAGTGTCTTGGACATCCTCTCATTATCTCTACTAGACCGTTAACGCTTGGTCTCACTATGCTTGGTATCTCATCTATGCTTGGAACCTCGTCAGCTCCTACGAATACGTATGTTGGTATTGGCTCATTGTTGAGTATTCTCTCAGCTATCTTAACTATGACCTTCTCAGCCTCCCCATCTATGACACAGTCAACTCCCCATCTCTCCCATAGATCCTCGACATGAAGCCACTGCCATGCTGCTGGTCCACCAATTACGATTTTTCCTCCACGCTTCTTGAATTTTCTCATGACTTCACTATTCATGAGCTTCATGAAGTACTTCCTGTTTACTGGCTCTCTCTTAGTCACAGCCCACCAGGTGTTGCTTGGTGCACAGAAGGCGAAGAAGTCGTGATGACCTATCATTATTGCTTTAGCATTGTTAACATACTTGTGAAGATAGTCAGGATCTACGACGCCTGCCTTGAAGCCAGCCTTCACGAGAGCTGCCTCTATTTTACGTAGACCATAGGGAGCTTCTAGAGGCATTCCCGTCTTCTTATCTACTTTAGGTCTTGGTGCACATATCCACATCCATAGAAACTCTGGAACACCTATGGCGGGGCTAGTGGTCATGAATCCTATGAACTCCTTACCGTGGTGGTTAGTCATCAATGTTCTATCAACTGTTATTACGAAATCTAGCATATAGTTATCTCTCCTACACCTCTCTCCTTAAGCATCTTTAAAATCTGTTCCCCATAGTTACGACTTGTAACCAAGTAGGCAGACACCTCTACACATTCAGAGAGATCTCTCTCCAGAGCTTTCACAATATTCTGATAACTGTTAGAGAGATATATTCTCACTGGAACGCTAAGATTTGATAGAAGATCTTCTTTAACTCTAGGTATGAGATTGCTTACGCCAGTATCTATGAAGTATGCTAGAAGAACGGCTCCCCTTATTCCCTTCAACTTCTCGAATATCTCATGAAAAACCTTGACACTATCCTCTCTAGACAGGTCAAGGACTAGAATAACACAGGTCCTCATATAATCAGGAAAATTCTAAACAACTTTAATTCAGCATCGTTCCCACACATCACAGGTCAGAAAAGACCAACATCATCACAATATAGGAAACCTAGAGAAAGATTAAAAAACCATACTACTAAGACACTTAACGAGAGAGCCGCCGTAGCTCAGCCTGGGCTTAGAGCGCCCGGCTCATAACCGGGAGGTCCCGGGTTCAAATCCCGGCGGCGGCACCAAAATACCTAACCAAGTCCGCGCACGAGTACTCCTCAAGACTTCTCCTACCTAGTACGTAGTCGATCTCTCCTGGATTGATTATAGGGGATTGAAATCTGTCGATATCGTCGAATCCAACTCTAGGACATGTAGTATTTATGAATACGCAGTTCCTATATGAGAAAAGAACATCAACATTTATATCATCAACCTCCACAATATATCTCTCATATCCTTCGGTAAGCTTGTCAGCTATAGCTACAAGATGTTCTCTACGTTGACCAAGCTTCTCGGATAGAAGTATACAGAAGGATGGTTCTTTCATCTCTCTTATCTGTATCAAAGTCCTGATCTTCGTCAGTAGAAGTCTCTTAAATATTTTACATATGTGAGAACAATCGTATAGAAACATTCTAGAGACATCAAAGAAAAACGTCATCTCAACAGGGTGACCGTAGAGGACGGGTGTCAACATGTGAAAGTGACCTTCTGCTACAACAAGAACATTATCACTCCTCTTAATATGCGGCACGTAGCATCCAGTAAGATATTCAACGCTGTTAGACCTAGTATAATCAAGTATGTAGTTCGCATACTCACGATACTGTGGTACACATAGTACTCTTCCTATGTTAATATTTCTAAAAGAGTCAGCCAAATTATTAAGATTCTCTATATCATTACGCGAAGGTACATAATATATATAGCAGTAGAAAATTATCACGTTCCTACCATCAATACCTACGTTCATTATTATGAAATTATCAGATCTATCAACTTTACATGAATCGACGTTTGCTCGTAACACGTTCTCGACGTTCGGTGGAAGATAATGACCTACATGAAGAACAACATCGTACTTATATAACATGCTTAACGTTATGTCACATGCTCCCCAGCAGGTCCTACCTTCTAGAACTATTTTTGAACTATCAATACCTGATCTATGAACTATCCTGCATATATGCTTACCAATATCTTTCCATCCGACGGGAACATCTATACATATTCTCCCATGTGCTCTTCTACAGAGGTCTAATATGTAGTCGAGCTCTCTAATAATTATCCTACGCTCACCAATCTTGAACTCTACCATAGTTTAACCTATATCAATAGTATAGTCTTGACAAATATTTAAGGAACTCATGACTATAAAAGACGTAGCAGACAGATACTTCACTAAAGATGATCCTGTAAGAACTATAGCAAGCTACATAGCTCTACTAGTACTAAGATTTGAAAGAAGAAGCAACTACGAGAAAATAATCAATATAGAGGAGATAGTTAAACCATTAAAAACAGAAATAAACATACTTCTAGGTCCATCAGCATCATTTAAAGCATACAACATAGCAACATCCTTTCTCGAGGAACTCTTCAAGGAAGATCCGGAGATCTTAGAGGCAGAAAAACGATTCAAAAAGCTAGAAGAAATAGAATGTGATAAATATAACATAATAAGAAAGTTCTATCTTACAATTATTGAAAATAATATAAGAGAACTAGAAGAAAGCACGAGACTCATACTTTATAAGATTCTTAACGATGTAAGATATGGTAAGATACATCTAATAGATAGAACATGTGCAGGTTCCTGCTACATATCTAAGATAGATCTCTTAACTAAATATTTAGGAAATGATATAAACATTATAAATGAATTCTCTGAAAATCTTATAAAGATAGGAATATTAAAGCCAAACTACTTAAGAATCATAATACCAGCACCAGTACTAGATAGCTCATTCATAAAAAAGATGATCAGTAAAGATAGAAGAGAGCTCATTAATAATATAGAATCTGTATTAATAACATTAGGCTTCTATAGAGAAAAGATAGAGAGCTTAGAAAATTTTAAAATAATATATTATGTTAAGAATATTGAGAGATCAATAAAATTTAGAATTAGGATAATAGAAGTAGATAGATTGACAAGAGACGTAGAAAAACTGCTGAACGTGAGAGGAAATATTCTCACAATAATAATAACTAGAAGTATTGAATCTGATAAGATAAGAAACGAGCTTGAGCAGTTAGGTATACCTGTCATAGTAAGTGAGAATCTTTCTACAAGTTATGTAGTGGATAGATTGGTTAGAATCTTACTTGAGATATCTTCTCTAAACTATCTGAAGAATGTTAAAGAACTTCTCGAAGATGTTCTAGAGATCTTCTCATAATTCAAATATCATAAGGGGAGCAAAGGGGATGACCCCTCTCACAGACCCCTTTGACAGGGGTCTCCGGGGTCATTATAGGTTATTGCTAGGTTCTTTTAAAATCATTTCTTCTAACTTATAAGTGCGGGGATTAGATACCCCTAGCCTCCTCATTGACCCCTCTGAAGGGGTCTCCGAGGCTAGGTCTATCATAGGTTAGGATTTTAAAAAGATTTTGCACGTTCTTAAGTTGATTGTTACTCGAAGGTTTCTTCTCCCTCGCCGGAAGTGAGCTCTGCAACCGCGTAGTTGCGTCCTACTCTCTTTATTCTGACCTTGACCTTGTCTCCAGGTTTCGTGTTTGGTACAAATATTATGAATCCACGTATTCGCGCTATACCGTCTCCTCTACGAGAGAGCTCGACTATCTCTACATCTACTACATCTCCCACGTTTACTGGACTTCTCTTGAATCCTCCTGCTGATCCTCTACCTCCTGTTCTATATCCTGATCTTCTTCCACCTCTTGTAGATCTATACATTTTTCTCCCGTTCTGTTGAGATCTCTGCCTGACAGACTAATATAGGTCTCAGGGATCCTCTGATCTAAGTGTCATCCAAGAAACATACTTAAACTCTCTCTAAGATGAGTACACGTTCTTGAACATGCTGATCTAGAGAAAAGTTTTTAAAGATAGGATCAGTCTAACTGTGTCAGTAGCAGTAAACGGGCCCGTAGCTCAGCCTGGATAGAGCGGCGGGCTTTTAACCCGTGAAGGGGAGGAGACCCGTAGGTCCCGGGTTCAAATCCCGGCGGGCC
>JAADCU010000114.1 GCA_013154355.1 Thermoproteota archaeon
GTTTGTGGGTTAGTGTTTTTATGTGGGTTTTTTGTGTTTTTGTGTTTAATATGCGTGTTGTTGTTAAGTTTGGGGGGTCTCTGCTTAGGGGGGGTGGTGATTTTCTGAGGATTGGTAGGGAGGTGTGTAGGTTGCTGAGTGAGGGTTTTGAGGTTGTGGTTGTTGTGTCTGCTGTTAAGGGTGTTACTGACATGTTGGAGGTTCTGTCTCGTCCTGTTGATAGGTGGCAGGACATGGTTCTTCAGCTCAGAGAGCTTCATGAGAGGATAATTAGGGAGCTTGGTCTCAGCTCTACTCTGGAGAAGGAGGTCATTGCTAAGGTGAACTCTCTCTTTGAGGAGCTTTATAGGACTGTGGAAGCTATAAACGTTCTTAAGGAGACTTCTCCACGTATTAGAGATCTAGTACTCTCATTTGGTGAGAGACTTAGCGTTATCTTAATGTGGGCTACACTTACCAAGCTTGGAGTAGAATGCATCCATCTGACAGGTAGAGAGGCAGGAATAGTGACAAATGAGAGATATGGAGAAGCAAAGCCCATATATGACCTATCTCGAAAGATGGTTAACGAGAACCTACTAAAATACTTGAAGAACGGTATAACGCCCATAGTGACAGGATTCATAGCTGGGACAGTAGATGGAAAGATAACTACACTAGGAAGAGGAGGAAGCGACTACACAGCAACACTACTAGCATATCTGATAGATGCAGACGAGGTCATACTATATACAGACGTGCCAGGAATAATGACTGGTGATCCAAAGTTCGTGAAGAATGCTAGAGTAGTACCAGAACTAAGCTACGAGGAAGCAATAATGAGTGCTCAGCTAGGAGCAAAGAGACTACACCCAAGAACTTTTGAACCCGTGAGAGATACGGACATAAGGACCGTCATAACGTCGATAGGTGCGTCAGAGAGGACAGTAATACAGAGAGAATTGAAAGATCCTCCACTCAAGATGACAGCACTAAGCACAGGAGACGTACTACTTAGAGCAAGAGTACCTGAAGAAACATTTCACGACTTCCTAATGGAGCTATCTCTAGGACTATCAAAACTAGGAATAGAAGATGTGAGATACATGACCTACTCAGACTACGAGTCACAACTATACATAATAATTCGAGGAAGAGCACTAGACCACACACTAAAACTAGTATCAGGACTACAGTCAAAGAGACTAATAGAAGAGGCAAAAATGTATAAAGACATAGCAATAGTATCAGTAATAGGACACGGATCAAGAGACCCATCACTACTAGCACCATACCTAGATAAATTGAGAGACACTCCCACACTAGCAACAATACAGATGAAGAACGCGTTCGCAGTAGTAGTACCATCAGACAGAGCAGCAACAGTTATGTATAGATTTCACGAAGAACTACTCAAACAATGGGAGAAGAGGTAAGAAGAGAACTAGCAGAACTAAGGAGGAAGATCGACAGAATAGATGAGACAATACTCAGACTAATAAAAAAGAGAGCAGAACTAGCAAGAGAGATAGCGAGAGAGAAGATAACGATAGGACTATCAATAATAGATAGAGAAAGAGAAGAGACCGTACGAAGAAGATGGATAGAAAGAGCAGAGAACCTCGAGCTACCTAGAGAAGTAATAGAACCTGTCCTAGACGCAGTCATGAAGTACGCAATAATGATGCAGGTCGCTGAGACAGTAGGAAGAAAATGGAAAGATAAGATAGAGATAACCATAATTGGTGCAGGAGGAATGGGAAAGACAATGTACAAGCTCTTCACCACCTTCGGAATAAGAACAACAGTGCTCTCAGCAAGAGAGATAGCAGAGAAGGAGAATATAGAGCTACCTCAGGGAAGAGTGCTCATATTTGCTACACGTCCAGAGTTCTTTAGAGAAAAGACCTTTCTCAAGGTGCTAGACAGTGCTAGGGCGGGGACAGTAGTAATGGATGTTCTATCAGTTAAAGAGAGAACATTCAACATGATAGATAGAGAATGTGCAAAAAGAGATCTAGAATACATAAGTGCTCACCCACTTTTTGGACCAACAATACTCGTACTTGGAGAGAACATAATACTGATAAGAGGAGAATCCTGTAAAGAGGAGACCTTCACCCTTATACGTAACCTCTTCTCAGACATGGGCCTACACGTCATAGTTCTAGATAGTGCAGAGACACATGATAGATACATGTCAGTGATACAGGTACTACATCATTTTCATCAGCTATCTCTGATGAAGAGTCTTGAAAAATGTTCTAGAGAAGAAGGAATAGACGTAAGAAAACTATGTACTAAAAGCCTCAGAATGACTCTTAAAGTTCTAGATAGGTTAAGAGACGTCATGAGAGCAGTAATAGAGATACAGCTTTATAATAAGTATGCACGAGATATGAGAAAGATAAGCATAGAGAACATGAAGAGACTTGCAGAATGTCTAGACTCCTCTGGAGAAGATATTGATAAAGCTATGAAGTGCGTAGAAGCTGAATGACTCTGCTCTTTGGGCTACTTGGAAGAAACATAGGATACACGTTATCACCGTACATACATAATACAGTGTTCAAGATGTATAACATAGATGCTGAGTATCATGTCATCGATGTTCCTGAGAGCGAGCTTGAGGAAAAATTGAAATATATATTCGAGAGGTACACAGGATTGAATGTTACGATACCTTACAAGATAACCATAATGAAGTACCTCGATGAGCTCACGAGAGAGGCAGAGATCGTTGGTGCAGTAAACACGGTGAAGATAGATAATAAGAAGATAGGTCATAACACGGACATAGTAGGAATAGAACTATCATTAAAGAGGAAGAACATAGATGTAAAAGGTAGAGACTGTCTAGTTCTAGGAGCAGGAGGTGCAGCCAGAGCAGCAGTATACGTATTCTATAAGGGAGAGGCTAGGCGAGTAGTAGTATGTAATAGGAGCAGAAGCAGAGCAGAGGAACTGAAAAAGCATTTTGAGAAATATGACATAGATGTGGAGATAGTAGACTGGGATAAGAGAAACGAGATAGCGAGACAGAGTGATATCATAATAAATTGTACACCTGTTGGAACATTAAGTGAGGAATCTCCACTCGATACCACAGTCATAGATAGTGGAAAGGTAGTGATAGACATGGTATATAGGCCAAGATATACTAGACTGCTTAGAGATGCAGCAAGTAGAGGAGCAGTCATAGTAGATGGATTAACAATACTGATATATCAGGCACTAGCAGCTGACAAGTTCTGGCTAGGTATAGAGCCTAGTGAAGAGCTATTCAACGCGGTTGAAAGAGTTCTAGAGGATCTAGCGTGGTAACATGTGCAGAGTAGTATACTGTGAGAAAGATAGAATATGTGGTAGAGTAGTGAAGACAGACTATATATCACTGCTCGGTGACGTAGATCCAGATAGAGGAGCTCTCAGAGATGGAAGAGAGGTGAAAGATAAGATACTAGTCTACGTTCAAGCGACAGGATCGACAGTAGGATCATATATACTATATGCACTATCTAAGAGAAATAGAAAGCCTCTAGCAATACTATGCGTAGAGATCGATAACCTGACACTCGTAGGATGCGTTCTCGGCGAAATACCACTAGTCAAGATAAGTAGAGAAGAGTATGAGCTAATTAGAGACGGTGAGGAAATATGTGTCGAGTTTGATAATGTTAATAGAGAAGAATGCCGCATCGTTAAAGATGAACGAGAGCTTCACACTTAGGTACAGGAACGACATATACTTTGGATCTAACATACTTGAAGACAGTTTAAGAGAGGTAATGAAAGTCTTAAAGTGTAGAAGAGTGCTCATAATTACGGGCAAGAAGAGTGCAAAAATATCAGGCGCCTTAGATAGAACAGTGAAAGTACTTCAAGAACTTAACATAGATTATGAACATGTAGACTATGTCTTACCTAACCCATCTTTAAGCATTGCAGAGCAGGTATTAGATAGATGCATCAGCTATAAGCCAGAAACCATCATAGCTATTGGAGGAGGTTCAGTAATAGATACAGCTAAGGTGGTATCAGCAGCATACTTCTCAAATATGAGAATTATCGACATATTTAGAGGAGAACAGCCAAAAGGTAAGATACCTCTAGTAGCGGTAAATCTAACACATGGATCAGGTACAGAAGCAGATAGGTATGCTGTAATAACTGATGAGTCTACGAGGATAAAGAAGGGTCTTGCAAGTGAAGTATTCTATCCAACATATTCTATAGATGACCCAACATTAACATTGACGTTACCGAGAAATCAGACGGCATATACAAGCATTGATGCATTATATCACTGTATTGAGTCATCGTCTAGTATAATGTCGTCACCGTTTACTAGAGTTCTAGCAGTGGACTCAATGTTTAAAATATTTGAATACCTTCCAAGAGCATACATTGATGGTTCAGATCTAGAAGCAAGATACTGGCTTCTCTATGCATCACTTCTAGGAGGAATATGTATAGATAATTCAAGAACACATATAGTACATGCTGTCGAACATGCTATCAGTGGTCTAAGACCTGACATACCACATGGGCTAGGTCTTGCAGTGATTGGTCCTAGACTGATAGGATACGTGTATAGTAAAGTTCCTGATAAGTTTCTAATATTTAGAGAGTTTATACCAGATCTAAAACTTAGAAGTGATGAACATAGAAGAGTAGAATTCTTTCTCAAGTACGTATCTGAGCAATATGGTGTAGAGCCTAGACTATCAAGTTTAGGATTAGGTAAAGATGATATAAAACAGATTGTTAGACTTACTATCGAGAGTTCGTCTCACCTGTTAGCATTATGCCCATGTAAGATTACTGAGGAAGATATTGAGAAGATATTGTTTGAACTTGTTTAATGTTTTCTCTTTCTATACATCATCGCCATAATGATGATTATGATTATCAGTATTATGATTACACCAAGCTCAGCATAGACTATGCTTGGAGAGTAAGTTGATCTAGCAGAAGCTGAGGCTGGTGCTGATATGCTGCTTCTACTAGTCCTATTACCATGTATGACTCCTAGAGCAACATAGGGATCTACTCCCGCTCTACCTAGCTCATAGAATAAGGAGGGATATCTCCATACATGTCCTCTAAAGTCTATTGTCTTGAGGACTTTAACAAAGTAGTCAGGCTGGTTAACGTACTTGAGCATGTAGAGGTCAGCTATGACTCTAGATACCCACCATGAAGGACCATGAAAACTTGTATGATACTTTTTCAAATATATGTGAACTTTAGTCCAATTAAATGCTAAGATGTATGCTCTACCTGTATCTGTCTCTGGATCATAGGCTATTACGATACCAGCAACATTACCTCCAAGAATCTTAGAGATCTCATCCTGCTCACTCCATGGTAGTAGTTTCACTATTATTCTTCTTTTTCCAGGAGAAGCATCAAAGAGCTGAACATAGACGTCGTCCTTACAGTACACTGGTGACGCAATTATATATACCTTATCTCTAGAGGTTATAAGCTTATTCATCATAAGGTACTTGTACATTAAAAATCCTGATAGGAGACCAGGACAGATATGATTATGAAGTTCAGATGCTAGAAGCAGAAGAGCTGGAGCATCATGAGACCAGACTGCAGTGATAGTTACTATAGAGAATGCAGCATATTTGTTCAATTTTTCCGTAAGATAGTTCCACATCTTTGAAGGTTCTTTAAGACCCTTCTCAACTATGCTATTAATGTTGAACGATAGAATATTCATCTTAGAGATACATTTCCTTACTATCATTGAGGAGGCTTCTGAAATAGTGATTTTACCCGAGCACAGGCTATCTATCACGTTTTTTAAACATTCTCTACTAAATTCAATATATATGCTCATCCTAGTGTCATTATAGTACACAAATATCCAAGGTATCGAGTACACAGGAGCATGTACTGGAACAGCATTATAGGGGACCACGAATCCATGAGACGTGAAGTAGTATGAGAGAGGATAAAGATCGTAACCGTCTACCTCGCTATACTTCAGATCTGTCAATAATAGTGCATGAGTAACATCTTTTATGTCTAGCTTGTTCATGACTATGTTATATATTTTTGCACTAGCACTCTCTAGCATGTTAACTACCTTCCATTCACAGTATGGTGAGAATGAATATATAGGATATGTCACAATTATGATAAGTAACGTCATTAGGATGATCATGCCATATCTTAGTGCTTGTCTCGTATTCATATACTACATATTACTTACTTAGTTAATAAGGATTCTCGTCAGCGAGAAAACAGTTTAATAAGTATAAAGCGTGATCAGTATAATAATCATGTGATGAACCGCGTGCTTCTCGATAGATGAAGAGTAAGTAACCCGGCTGATTATTTTATAAATTGGACATATATTTCATACATGTATACTAGAGACAGATATGGGAGGAAAGTCAACATCAGGATACGATCTAGAGGATGTTGATGGTATTGGACCAAAGACGGCACAGATGCTACAGTCGCGTGGAATAATATCTGCAAGACATCTAGCACTCTTCACACCTGAGGAACTAGTAGATATAACAGACATGACACCTGAAAGAGCTGAGAAAATACTTAGAAATGCTAGAGAACTAGTATTTGGACAAAAACGAGTACTAAAAGGAAGTGAGCTAGTGAAGACCATGCAAGACATGCCTAGACTAACTACAGGAGTAAAATCTATAGATAAGCTACTAGGAGGAGGACTAGAACCAAAGGCAACCTACGAGTTTGCTGGAGAATTTGGAACAGGAAAGACACAGCTATGTCATCAGCTAGCTGTGACCGTACAGTTACCAAGAGATAAAGGAGGAGCAGGAGGAGCATGTGCATACATAGATACAGAGGAGGCATTCTCACCATCTAGAATAGAAGCGATAGCAAAGAGGTTCGGTCTAGATCCACAGCAAGCTCTGGATAATATATATGTCATGAAGGTCGTTAACGCTGCAGATCTAGAAGATAGGATAAAGTTCGATATCGTTAAATTAGTAGAACAGTGTAATGTCAAATTAATAATAATAGACTCCATAATCGCACTATATAGAGCAGAATTTAAAGGACGCGAGAGACTGGCAGAGAGACAGCAGAGACTGAACTACATACTTGACTGGCTAATGAGAATAGCTAAAGTATACAACATATACATAGTAATGACAAACCAGGTACTCGACGTACCACTAGGATACATAGAAGTCAAAAGACCAGCTGGAGGAAACGTGCTAGCACACGCAGTAACACATAGACTGTTCTTAAAGAAGTCTAGAGATGATGTAAGAGTAATGGAAGTACTAGACAGTCCTAGACTACCGCATAAAGCAACAGCAACCTTCAGAATAACAGATAAAGGAGTAGAAGACACGTAAATCTAGATGATGAAAGTCCCGTAACGGAGGCATGAAGATGGTTTCCGGCACTGAGAATAGAGACAGCTATCATCTTCATGAGACGTCAATTGTCTTTAAAAAGCAGTAGACTAGTTAGAACATCATGTACAGTATAGATGCTATAACGCCAGACTTCTGGAGATATACATTTACTAATAAGGACTTCTCAACTATACCTATCGAAAAGTACAGGAACTTGATACTGGATATTCAAAAATTATTAGTAGAAGATATAGAAAAGAGAAAGATCTCTGCGAGAATAGACATAGGGTACTCAAGAGAACTTGGTACACATGTTCTACATTTCGAGACTGAAGATCAGCTACTTAAAATCTATGTAAGACCTCAAGGTGTTGATATAAGTGTGAGTAGAGTAGGAATGAAGAGATATCGTAAGCTAGTAACGAGATTATTCTATCTTCTTCGAGATCACTCGCTAGTGCTCGGTGAGACCGTGTTCTTTCTCAAGATAAGAGTTAGAAAGTCACTTCTCAGCTAAGTACGTCTCTACAGTTATCTGATACGTGTCTTTATTATCTTCTGCATGAGTAATGTATTCGGTATGTATACTTCATCTCCCTGTTCTGTTCTTATTCTTGTGAACATTAGTGTTATATCTTCTACTTTTCCTACAATGTTCTCAGGTATTATCTCTACTCTATCTCCTATCTTAAACGGTTTCCATATCATTAATACTATTCCAGCTGTCACGTTTCCCATTATGCTCCATCCCGCGAAAGCCAGGAACACTAGTGTACCAATTATTAGCATGGTTATCGCTATCACGTTCTTGAGAATATTCAATATGTGTAATATTACTAACATCACTATAAGTAGTATTAACCATTTTACTAACTTCTTTATGACTTCTATAGAAGATTTAGGAATTTTTAATCTTAGATGAAAAGTATCTATTACGGCTTCTACAGTTCTTACTGTTATGTATCCTCCAAGCACTGTCCATATCATTAAGAAGACTGTAGTTATGTAAGTCATATATTGCTTAATTATAGTAATGTTCTGTAATGATAAGAAAATTCCTATCATTATTATCGATGTTAATAATGGTTTTCTTATGAGTTTATATAATCGGTTTCCTGTCTCTTCAATGAGCACCTTGGGTAGCATGTTCTTTAGAACGTGTAGTATCACTATCGAGGTAATAGTGAATGCTCCTACTAGGAGAGTTATGCTTTCTAGGAGGGCTAGTAGTTCAGTTATCATTAGTCAGTAGGAGGAGATTAGAGAAGGCTTTTTTGTCTTTCTGCTGTTAACTCTTATATAGGAGATACATGTGCATAATGTGTGAGACTTGGCTTGTTTGGATATGGAAAAATGGGTGAAGCATTCGCAGAAGTCTTAAAGGAGAAGTGTGAGGTGCATGTGTACGATATTGTTGAGGAGAGGCTTAAAGTTGCTGAGAGCAAGGGACTAAAGATATCTCGTTCAGCTGAGGAGATAGCTAAGATATGTGATATCTGGTTCATATCTGTACGTCCTCAAGATATCGAAGATCTTGCAAAAACGATAGGTAACCTTGCAGCAGGAAAGCTGGTTATATCTATTGTCGCAGGCCTAGAGACATCAAAGCTCGAGTCCTACTTTCCTGGTAGTAGGGTAGTAAGATTGATGCCAAATATAAACATCCGTGTTAGACATGCGGTGATCGCTCTCTGCCCTGGCAAGTCTGCTTCACGTGACGATGTTGAGCTTGTTAAGAAACTTCTTGAAGGTGGTGGTATAATTATAGAGATCCCTGAAAGACTCATGCCTGCGTACACTATGATTGGTGGTGTTACTCCAGCCCTTGCTGCATATTTTGCAGATGCTTTAGCTTGGAGTGGTGTTCTACTAGGTCTAGATAGGTTGACTTCTCTAAAGATTGTTGCACATATATTGATAGGAACTGGTAAACATCTTCTAGAGAAGAGACCTGACGAGATTGTTGAGATGGTTGCTACTCCTGGTGGAGTAACTATAGAGAGCATAGAGTACCTGGAGAAGGAAGGCGTCAAGGGAAAGATCATGGAGTCTATTAAGCAGGGTCTAGAGAAGGAGAGGAGATTGAAAGGTTAGCCGAACCACCAGTCCTCTAGCTGGTCAGGTGTGAGCTCCTCAATCTTCTTTAATGTTGCCTCCTCTCTCACGAGATCTCTTATAGATATCACGCCCACAGGTTTTCCTGATGAGTCCACTACTACTAGATGTCTTATCTTGTGTTTTCTCATGAGCTTAGCAGCTTCCTGTAGAGGAGAGTCCTCTCTGATAGTTATGACTTCTCGAGTACATACGTCACCTACCTTTGTGCTATTTACATCTTTTCCTTCAGCTATACAGCGTACTATATCTTTCTCCGAGAGGACTCCATATAGCTTTCCGTTCTCCATGACTACTAGAAAGCTTACACCATTCTTGATCATGGTCTCAGCAGCCTCTCTTAACGTGGCTGATGGTGTTATTGTTATGAGCTTCTTTGATGCTACATCACCTACCTTTATTACCATGCTAGAACTATTATTACGACCTAATTAACGGTTTGTGCAATATTGTAACTGTTATACATTACAGAAAGTTCTAATAACTCAGTGTCACAAGTATCCAGAGGACTATTATGGCTATGCTGAACATGACTATACCTTTTCGACCTATATTTATCATTTTTCTTGCACTCTCCACATGCATATACCTTGCTTTAACTCTCCTCTCAAAGAGCATGTACGATACTAGGAAGATCACGTATATCACGGTCGCACATGACGCCCATAGCAGCCTTAGTACAGGCTTGCTTAACGAGACCTTGACCATGACTAGCAGAAACAGTGCAGGAACAATACCTATCGCAAAGAGCGTAGGAGCAAAAAGAAGCCTAAGCATGTCTAACCTAAGCTCTCTCTCGGACATGTTGACTATGGTTACTCAGGCCAAGTTTTATGTTTTCAGTCAGGATTAGGCAATGGGTTATAAGTCTCTTAAGCTCTATGAGATTCTAGATGAAAAGAGGTAAAGGTCTAGCACCTATACTAGCAAGTCTCATGCTTGTATCGTTGTCAATAATAGCATGTATAATACTCTCATTCTGGATACTCACATTATCCTCAGACTCCTCGATGGTAGTACAGGCAGTATCTCATGTTCCGCGAAGTCTAGTAATTGCTGCATACGTGAACAAGTCTAGTAATAGCATAGACGTGTTTTCTATAGATGAGAACTCGCTGGGAAGATTCATAATATGTGTAGATTCTGAGAACAGGGTCGTGATATATGAGGGAACGGATAGAGGATGGGCTCCTAAATATGTTGGGGGTGGAGTATATCTCTACGTGATACCTATCACCAAGGAGCTTAAGAGTGGAGTATACTACTGCAAGCTTCTACTAGATGACGGAGAACTTATAATATTTAGACTAGTAGTATATTGAAAGTGATGAACGCGTTGGTAACTGAGCACTGATGAACGATGGGCGAGCCTGAGCACAACATGCTTATTAACACCTACACGATAATTCAAAGAGAGATGAGCACTATACAGGAGGAGACTGGATTCGACGTTGATAAGTTCATAGAGGAGAGCATAAGAAAGATAAGAGAGCTAGACATTGATAGAGCACTAGCTGCCGTAAGTGGTGGAGTTGACTCTACTACTGCTGCAGTCCTAGTCTATAGAGCTATAGGAGATAGACTGGTCCCCGTGTTCATGGATACAGGATTCATGAGGTTAAATGAACCCGAAAAAGTATGTAATCTATTACGTAAGGTTCTTCCACATATCGAGCTCATAGACGTCAAGGACGAGTTCTATAGGGAGCTCATAAATGTTGATGATGCTGAAACTAAGAGAAAGATCTTTAGAAAAGTATTCTACACTACGCTATCAAGGATAGCTAAAGAGAAGGGCTGTACCTGGCTTGTACAGGGAACAATAGCTCCAGACTGGATAGAGACTCGTGGTGGTATAAAGACTCAGCACAACGTACTAGAGCAGATAGGTCTTGATCCTAAGAAAGAGTTTGGTTTCAAGATTGTTGAACCTCTTAAAGAACTATATAAGGATCAGGTAAGAATGGTTGCAAGAAGATTAGGAGTACCTGAAGAGATAGTTAAGAGACAGCCATTTCCTGGACCTGGACTTCTTGTGAGATGTGTTGGAAAATTCTATCCTGAGAAGTTGGAAACCCTGAAGATAGCTAATGATATTGTAGAGAGAATGCTTGAAGACGTAGGTGCTAGTCAGTGGTTTGCCGCGATATGGGAAGACGAGTTAACGTTCGACGAAGATCTTACAAGGTTTGTAAGAGAGAAGACTGGGAAAGATGTTGAAGTGTATATCTTTACTAGAGCTAGGGGAACAGGTGTTAAAGGAGATTCAAGAGTCTATGGTCCGATAGCTCTAGTTAGAGGAGAGCTACCTGAAGACTTACTTTATAGAGTGTATCTGTACGTGACTACTAGAAGACCAGACGTTGCTCACGTAATATACGAGATTGATAGAAGAGGTCGTGGAGAGTTCTTTATTACCATAAGAGCAGTAGTGACAAGTAACTTCATGACCGCAAGAGTAGCTAAGATTCCCATAGAGAGACTACGTAGAATCTGCGAGAAGATATTTGAGAAGTGTAGTAATGTGTCGGCTGTGGGATATGATGTGAGTCCTAAACCTCCAGCAACTATAGAGTTCGAGTAGTCTTGCTCTAGTTTTTATATCTTTTAAGCATATACTTAACGTGGTGCTTCCTAGATGTCTCACAGATGATTATGATAAATTTGTACTCAAGTACCCATTTACAAGAGAAGCTAGACAGAGAGTATCTGACGTAGCTCTAGAGGACGTTCTTAGAGATAGAGAGTTCTTATCAAGATGCTTAAAATTTATTGAAGATACATTACGAAAAGGAAAAATAGAATATGAGAACTTTCAGGATAGTGAGAACTTTCTATTGACACTGTACACGTCGATAATAATAGTATCCTGTCTTGATAGAAGAATATGGAACAGATTTGCAGACATAGTAAGCAAGTACTTCAGTTCTAATCTTGAGACTGAGGCCGATAGAGAATGTATAGTATATATTGCAGATGAGTTTAATATAAGTGTAAGAAGTATTAAGAAGGTAGTTCACTGTGATAAACTTCAAATATTCTTTGACGTGGCTGTTCCACTTCACATATACTTAAAATACTGCCCAAAGAATGACCCAAACTGGAAGCTTGTTAACAGATATGTTGCTAGAGGATACGTATTATTAACTTATAGAGAGCTTGCTAGATTAGTAGAGGAAGCTGTTGAAAAACAGATACTAAACATGATAGAGAACGCTTCAAAGAATGATATTGTTAAAGATATAATAAGAGATCAGATAGGAGAAGAATTGAAAAAGCTTGAAACGAGACTACTACCAAGAACATTAGCTAGAATAGAGAAGATTGTGAAAAACATGTCGGAAGATCAAATATTTCCACCATGTATAAACCTGATACTTGAAGATGTTAGATCTGGAGGAAATCCAAGTCACATGGCAAGATTCACCTTAGCTAGCTTTCTATTAAATTACTATGTTAAGATTCTTAAAATACCTGTAGAAGAAGCTGTTGAGAAGGTTGTTGATGTTTTTCGTAGTGTTGCTGATTTTGATGAGAGGAAGACTCGTTATCAGGTTCAGCATATTGCTGGTCTTGTTGGTGGTCGCAAGTTCTATCTACCACCAAACTGCGACGAACTCCAAAGCCTAGGACTATGCCCAACAGAAGGAAAATGCGGAGTAAAAAACCCACTAACATATGTGATAAAGAGATTAAAAATGCGTGCAAGAAAACCTAGAACACTATCAGCTACGTCTCGAGAAAACACTCAGTAATCTCACTATACGTCTACGAAATGTAGAAACAGAAAAATTCATTATATGATTTCTAAGCTCCTCTATATCAATCTTAAGTTTAGAAGCTTCAAGAATCTTCTGAGCAACATGTGATGGCTCAAGATTTTCAAAACATACACCAAATTTTCCTAATAAACATACGTCTATCCATGTTCCAGAGTACTTACTTACTACGAGAACACATCCAGAGGCTAATGCTTCAACAGGTGCTATTCCAAAATACTCAAAAGGCATAAGATGAGTATAAATCTTACATTTAGATAGAAGAAGTATCTTATCATTCTCCGATAAGTTAGGTATTAACATGACATTTCTTAAATTAAGACGTTGTATAAGATTTTTACAATAATTATAATATTCAAAACTTGATTTACCTTTCACTGTTCCACAGATATAGAACATCATATCTGGGAGATATTTTGCAGATTTTATGAGAACATGATGATTCTTACTTTTCTCAAATCTAGCTATGTAGAGGATAGCATCATCCTTGTATAGTTTTGATGCATGGACATATTTTTCAACTTCACAGGGCGGGTACACTACTATAGCCTTCTTTTTTAAAGTTCTCTCTATAATATATTTACAGAACCTACTATTTGTTAATATGATGCCTTTACTAATCTGATATGCGAGAAGTCTATTGTCAAGATTCCTATAGATTTCGTAATATGTTTTCCAAAGTATTGATCTAAAATATCTTTCCCGATGCTCTTGAGATATCTTTCCTAGTATTCTACTAGAAAGAGACTGTATGAACGTGATATCAGCTGGCATAGGAAGGACTTCTCCATGAGTATTAATAACTAGGTCATATTTTTTAACATATCTAGTAGCATAGAAGCTTAAAAATAATTTCATATAGATTCCAAACGTTCTCGTCTTAAGCGGTATCACGATCTCTCTGATGATATTTCTTAAGTCTACTCCTGTCAGGTCTGTAACATGTTTCCAATTTGTGTGCTCAAATGTTAATAATGTTACGTCATGTCCAAGTTCTGTGAGAGTCTTGCATAGATGCAAGCATAGGCGTTCCCCACCGCCACAGGGATTAAGAGATACATGTGTGACCAATATCTTCATTATTATAATACCCGCGTAATATACTGAGTACTATGCTTAATAACTACTTGCCTAGCATGATTGAAGTTAGATCTCTATTCCAAGCTTGTTCTCTAGATATGTTAATATCTTAGCTGTGATCAGAAACGTCGTGTATCTATACTTACCTACCCTAACGATATCATCTGCAATGGAGTATGTTTCCTCTCTGAAAGCTCCATGTGGAAATCCTCCTATTATTATACATGGCTTCTCATAACTCAATATTTTATTGATAACATTTTTAAAGGTCTCTTCTCTGCCCTTTACGTCATCTAACAAGATCGCTATATCAGGATTGATCTCTCTAACAAGATCCTTAAGTGTTCCTTTCTTAAGTATTATGAGAGGTTCTCCTTCTGGAGGAACTTTGCCTATCTCAAAAAGCTGTTCAAATAGTCCTACAAAGTTATAATAGTTATGAGGTACCCTAGTTCTTGGATCAATAAATATTAAATAATCATTCAATGTATGTACATATGTTCTTAACATGCCTAGACTATTTAATGGAGTATACTGTGTTACCTGTAGAGTGAGATATACTATGTCTGGTCTACCTCTTTTATGAGAATCTTTCAAATATTTCATAGCTTCATGATGTCTTGATCTGTCTAGTAATATCTTATGAGGATCCTTCCCTCTTCTCATGGCGTCTCTTCTTATTACAGGATGATGAACTATCTCATCTGGCACCGTCTCTAGAGAGCTCTCAGCAATTATAAGATGAAGAATCTTCATAAGAGCTGTATAGGTAACGAGCTACTAATATGTCTAAGCTCTACATTATTGGACTGGGAGTCTATCCTGATTACGTGCCAGTAAGAGGAATTGAAGTATTGAGAGAAGTATCAAAGATCTTCATAGAACTATATACATCTCCTATACCATATCAAGATTTAGTAAAAATATTAGAAAAATACGTAAAAGATATTCAAACTAAGATCGAAATTATGACAAGAAGAGATATAGAAGATGAGAACTGTGAAAAGATAATTAAAGAGCTTAAAAGAGGTGGTGATGTAGCTCTTCTAGTACCTGGAGACCCGATGTTTGCTACAACTCACAGCATCGTGAGAATAATAGTTAAAAAGAGAGGTTTTGACTGCGAGATTATTCATGGAGTCTCTATACTGAATGCGGCAATGAGTTTACTAGGTTTAAGCCCCTACAGGTTTGGACCAGTCGCTACAATAGTATATCCTAGACTTAGCGTTCTTCCTGAAAGAGCATATGATGTTACATTAGATAATCTTAGGAGAAATCTTCATACATTACTACTGCTAGACATAAAAGATGAGGGAGGCTTCATGACGGCAAACGAGGCCATAGACATACTATATATGCTTGAAGAAAAACGTAGAGAAGGAATATTTGTTGATGATAGGGTAATAATAGTACTTGAAAGAATCGGATTTTTAGATCAGAAAGTACATATATTAACAATGAAGGAGGCTAGAAGAGCAACATATGGTGACCCTCCACATAGCATAGTGATACCAGCTAGACTTAATCCTGTTGAACAGGATCTTCTACATGTTGAGTTTGGAGCTGATTATGAGACACTTCAGAAAGCTGGATTGCTCCTCTAGTACATACTATCACACATGCGTGACACCTATTACAGGTATCATGGTTAATTAATATCTTATCTTCATTCAACGATATCGAGTCACAGTAGAGTTTCGTACAGTTCCTACATCTGTCACAGAGCTCTTCAACTATTCTTATATTCTTTCTAATATTCCTCAATATTATTATAACTTTCATATCGGTCGTAAGGATCTTTCTGACATTATCAACTATAGAGTTTTGGATTTCAAGTATTATAAACCTGATATTAAATATTTTCAATATATTAACAATATTTAACAACTCTTCTTCATTATCTACTAGAAGTATTATCTTAGTTCTCTTTAGCCTGCCTATATGTTTTAGATTCTTTATTAATACATTACTATCAGCGATATATACTATTATGAAGTTTTGAGGTATCTTCTCTTCAATAATATTTAAAGAATCTGCACAATCCTCTAAAACTATATCGACGGTATCAAATATATCTACAGGGACACGTGTCACGAATCTGACATCGTATTTTCCTTTTGAAGGTACTATAGGTATGATATATTTTGAGCATAATATGACATCTATGTCTCTATACGTATTTAATAGTGAGTACATGAGAGCTAGAAGTGGTCTAACGTATCTCGACGTCTTCTTCCAGATATATTGAGCGTACTTTTTTAAACATCTGTAAGTTATCTCGATGTATTCTCCTTTTGTTGAAAGTTTTGTCACTTTTTTAGACGTAGATATCACTATGTCAGATTCTCTGTTAACAATGTTTTTAAGTGAGGTAATCGTATAAGTCTTGGGTGATATAACAGTGTAGTCTGGTACCATATTTCGAACTATCTCATGAAGCTGATAGTCGACGACGACTCTCATAGATGAGTTACCACTAATTACTAGCTCTCTGATTCTATCGTGAAGATTCTTATTAAAATCTCTAGCTATCAGATAGCTTGAGACCCATGCATGACTTATCTTCCAGTCTCTATAGAAGAGTCCAAGCGATCTGGGCTGATTACGTAGTTCAGGTTCTTCAATCTCCATGATAGAGAAGACTGGTACTCTAAGTACCACTGGCTCCTCTATTGTCTCGCTTATCTCGATACCTTTGCAGACATCTCTCACAAGTTCTTTACCTGTCGTTTCTATTATGACTTGATCTTCTGGAATCTCGTCTCTAACATCTCCATAATCTATTACTAGTATTGTTACACCACCTCTGATCACTAGTCTTCTAATATAATTCAGTATTTTACATATGGTAAATGTATCAACTATGAGAAGCGTTCTCTGAAAGAGAGAGGTAGCTGCTTTTACAACACTTATCAGAGACTCAGTATCACAATATTCTTCGAGTGTATACGTGAACAATACGTCTACATGTCTAGAAAGAAGCTTCTTAGCTTTCTCAATGGGCTCCGTTACGTCGATCTTCTCTAGATATGTTTCTACTCTCCTTAAGATCTCTTGAGCTAAGTTTATGACCACTCTCGTAGACTAGTTCTGAGATTTTTAATGTTGCTTGGAGATTTTCTAGCAGATGAACTGAAGAAAAGAGGCATCTTTGATATTCATGTTGATAGAAGGGTTCTTAGAAAGCTTTTAGAATCTAAAGCTGACCCTCTTCAGTGGTTATCTATTCTACTTCTTCAAAGAAAAGCTAAAATTTGCGTAGAAGAGTATAGAGATGGTGATGTAATATATGAACGATCTGGAATTAAGCTGCTTCATGGTAGAGGAAACATAATATCAAGATTCTACGCAAGATGGAGAAGTTCACAATGTACAGCAGAGGTGGAGGATATTTACAAGTCTATTAGAGAGTTCGTTACTTATCTAAGAAGAAGACTATTATTCATCATTGATCTATCGTTCTGGAGTGAACATACTGAGGTAGAGAAGAAGGAGCTTGTTGAACAGATCGTAATGTGTATCAAGCTTGTAAGATCATATCTCTATGATACTTGCCTAGTATTAACATCCTGTTGTGATGAGTTTCTCAGCTACTTTAACAGGATCAGCAGAGGCATGTATCATGAGGTTGAGTTATCCTCACTTGATCTTAGAAGATTTCTACTGAAGATAGTTAAGACTCACAGGATAGCAATGCTCGATCCTGAAGGTGATCATGTACTGACAGAGGCAGACGTGAGATCATATAATGCGTACATAATTGGGGGAATTATTGATAAGGAGAGAGTTGACAAGTATGGAACGTTCAGACTATATAACCTATATAGACTTCACGAGCTAAATATACCTAGATTCAGAATATGTATAGATTGCTCAACCATAGGTGTGCCTGATAGGATAAACAGGATCATGGAGATAATAATCAAGAGTTCTCTATTAGGAAAGTCTATCATTGACTCCATACTTGAAGCACAGTCTAAGAAGGATAAAGTGTATAGATGGTATTACGAGATCCAGAAGTATTCTAAAAAGGTTATTAGAGATGGTAAGATGATGCATATCGTGAGTAGAGATCTTCTCAACAAACTGATGAGCTTGTATCCTATATCTGATAAGGACATTGATAGAATATTTAAGTCGTTAAACGTCGAGGTCGTTGAGTAAGTAAACTATAGTGTTTAGGATCTCGAAACATTTATTAGGATCTTCTGTCTGTGGAACGTATGCGTAAGAAAACTATACCTATAGCAGTGTCAATAGCAGTAGTGATAATCGTGATAGCTATAGCATTAGTCTACCTCTATCATGGCTCTACGTCAGGAAGCGTCTACACTTCACATGGACCTACAGGTAGGTCATTCGTGAACGTTGGATCTAATGTTGCACAGTACTGTTCTAATATAGGTAATATGAGCATTGGTCAAACCATAAGATGGTTATTTGATCATCATAGCGAGTTCAGGTTTATACGTTACGAGTTTCCAAGTAACTTGACTATAGTATGGGTGATAGCAGCACCAAGTCACTCAATGCTTAGCATACTTGTCTCACATATAGAGCAGATGGAATGCGTGATCGAGCATGGAGGCAATCCAAGACCTTGGGATCCAGTGTTTAGAGTTGACTCATATATCACTCGCAGATTTGTTAAGACTAGGATAGTGTGGTTGAACTCTACTGCCATAAAGGTGATAAAAGTAGCTAAAAATAGATGTGCTTATGAGGTAATAAAGCTTCATGCTGAGATTGTCGAAGGATTCTTCAAGACTGGGAGAATTGAAGCCCAGAAAATCCATGAGATCCCTAGCTACGTATTGAAGATCTGCAAGCCTTATCTTAATGCGACATCGTCATAGGCATGTGAAATACTTTAAACAGCTCTCAAACCTAGTCTCATGAGTATGGAGCGATGTTGGCATCGTAGGGACGTTATTTCTATTCTTGATTTTGATCGTGAGTGTTTAGAGAAGTTATTTAATCTCACATTACTTATGGAGAAGTACTCACGTACTCGTTTGAATATTCTTGAGGATAAGGTTCTAGCATTAGCATTCTTCGAACCAAGTACAAGAACAAGGCTCAGCTTTGAGACGGCTATGAAGAGACTTGGAGGATCAACAATAGGATTCACGGGAGAGGAAGCCATATCTGTCTCTAAAGGAGAATCTATTGCAGATACTGTAAGAATGTTAGACTCCTATGCTGATGCTATAGTAATAAGACATAGTCTAGAAGGTGTTGCAAAGTATGCTGCAGAGATAGCAGATAATCCTGTAATAAATGCTGGTGATGGAACACAGAATCACCCAACTCAAGCAATGTTGGACCTGTACACAATATGGAGAGAGCTTGGTGAGATTGATGGAATATGTATAGGAATATTAGGAGATTTAAAATATGCTAGAACAGTAAAATCATTCATAGAAGGTCTAACATTATTTAAACCTTCAAAAATCTATCTCATATCTCCTCCAGCTCTAAGACCGAGGAAAGAAGTTCTTGCAGTTCTAGAGAAAGCTGGACTAAAGTATGAGCATGTTGAGAACATTGACGATGTTATAAGAGAGCTAGATGTACTGTACGTGGTCAGGATTCAGAAGGAGAGATTTCCCGACGTTGTAGAGTATGAACGTGTAAAGGGAAGCTATAGAATAACTGTCGAGACCTTGAAGAATGCTAAAGATACGTTAATAATACTTCATCCTCTTCCCAGAGTGGACGAGATAGATCCACAGGTCGACTATACTAGACATGCTAGATATTTTAAACAGGCAGCATATGGTGTTCCACTACGCATGGCTCTACTAACATTAATATTTGGGAGAGAGGACAAGGTCAAGTGATGATGGAGAAGGAGCTCATAATAAGAAAGATAAGAGACGGCATAGTCATAGATCACATACCGGCAGGAAGAGCATTGACAGTGTTGAAGCTTCTAGGAATAACAGGAAAAGAAGGTCTAAGAGTTGCATTAGTGATGAACGTAGAAAGTAGAAAGCTAGGTCTTAAGGACATAATAAAGATCGAGGGAAGAGAACTATCTAAAGATGAGCTCTCCGTGATAGCACTAGTAGCACCAACAGCAACAATAAACATAATAAGAAACTACGATGTTGTTCAGAAGTTTAAAGTAGAGATTCCTGACATAATTGAGGGAGCTCTCAAGTGTATAAACAGTAAGTGCATAACGAATAAGCCTAGAGAGCCAGTTAAGACAAGGTTCATAACAATATCAAAAGATCCATTAATGATAAAATGTGATTACTGTGGTACAGTTTATACAGCACAGGATATAGAGAACATGTTATTGAGAAGTAGAGAATGAGAAACATACTTAGGTATGCTCATCCAGAAGTTACTCACAGAATAGCTCACCTAGTAATGAGACATGTATCACCATTCTACGAGATAGAGCCTCATCTCGAGACTGAGCTTCTAGGAGTAAGATTCAGATGCCCCGTAGGAACTGGAGCGGGAATAGACAAAAATGGTGAACTATTGAGAACTTTTCAAAAAGTAGGAGCTGGATTTCATGTTATAGGTTCAGTTCTCTTGAGAGAACATAGAGGAAATCCTCATCCAAGACTATACAGATATCCTGAAAGACTTGCAATGATAAATGCTATGGGACTACCTTCAAAGGGTGTAAAACACGTTCTCAAGAATATTTATAGAGCAGATATCGAGATACCGTTAATAGTAAATATAGCAGGATTCAATATAGAAGAGTTCGTAACTCTCTCTAAGATACTTGACAGGATAGGTATAGTAAAAATAGTCGAGCTTAATATAAGCTGTCCACAGTATAAGAACATAGACCTTCATAATCCAGAACTACTCTATGATCTACTGACAAGAGTTAGAGAAGTAACCTCTAAGCCAGTACTCGTCAAGATCAGACCTAGGAATGTAGATATTCGCAAGATAGTACATATATGCGAATCGTTTAAAAATGTTGGATTAACAATATCGAACTCTTTTCCTATAAAAGCAGACTTTCTATCTTCAGGAGTAGGTGGAGTAAGTGGTCTTCCACTGTATAGACTAGTCTTCAGACTTATCAAGCTAGTACGTGATATAAGTGACATAGATGTAGTAGCATGTGGAGGAGTGTTTACTAGTAGACAAGTTATAGAACTAATGAGAAAGCTCAAGGTATCTCTCGTACAGGTTGTGACAGCGATAGCTTATGAAGGTCCTCTCGCAATAATGAGAATAGTGAAAGATCTATCTAAGTAGGAGAAGAATCATCATAGTTAATAATGCTGATAGAGGTATAGAACCATATAGTACTGTTAATGCACGTTTAACATATTTCATATCTATTATCCTTATAGAGTATCCATAGCTTACACCAACTATGGAACATACGAGCAGTACAGAGAAGCTTACAGGAATACCAAATAGTGTAGCTATCTGAGCTGCTAGATAAGAAAATAACATAGCTGTTAAACAGCCTGTCAACGTTAATGCATATACTCCAGCTAACTTACGAAGTGTTCTTCTACCAGTTACGAAGGTTCCAATCATCGAGGCAATAATTATGAGCACAAGTGCTTCAGGATCTCTTCCCTCAATAGACCATAAGTACCCTATATTATTTGCCCCAAAGCTCATACATAGGAGAAGTGATGCTATGTATGAAGCAATTCTATACGCTGATGCCGTTAATGTAGGTCTCCTACTTCCAACTCTATGAAGAGTCTTTAGAAGAAACGGTGAAAGTATTAAAATTATTATTGAAGATAAAGCCCAGTATGTTACCGCATATAGAAGTTTCAGATCTCCGTACATGAGTAGACCATATGTCATTATGCTTGTAGATAATATGTACATTAGTGACACAGGAACCTTAAATACTTCTCCTATAAGTACTAGAATCAGCGTAACTGATAGAGCAATATTGAGAAAGCTTAAGGGCACAGTAATGGTAATCATGTGCCTGCTCTGTAGTATGAGACCAACAATATAGCTGACATATGCAAATACTGGAGCATTCTTCTCATTAAGCATTCTCGTACTCACTAAAGGTCCGACACATACTGAGAGATTGTTACTACTTATCAAGTATGTTAACAATGTTACTAATATTAAGGTCAGTAACGACCTCATCTGATCAGGATATAGATATGAGTAGAAGTAACGTAAGCTCTGCAAGATCTCGTAACTTATCAACGACAGTATCCATCATGTATGTTATAGATACTGCAGAATGAAATTCTACTAGAGACATGTTATCAGCATAACTATATATGCTATCTAGCATCTTCTCCTTCATCTCATCAACCTCCTCCTCTATCTTCTCGATCTCGATCATGCGACTTCTAGACTCAGTAACAGACCCATTTATAACTGTGGTGTAGATGTCCTGTAAGCTCTTTATTGCCTGTGATGCTTTTCTTCCTGCCTCAGTTATGTATGCATGTACCTTAGCAACTATGTCCCTATTCTTGGAGTATCTTACAAGTCTTTCAAACTCTTTAGATAGGACGTAGATCTCGTCTAGAACATCATCTATCTTGTTAGCCATTATCTCTATTATGTTTAAGGCGTGTGCAGTCACAGCACCACGTGATAGAAGTTCTGAGATCTCTCTAGATATCTCATCTCCTCTCTTCTCAAGCTCAGCTATCTTCTTTAAGCATTGATTACCTAGTCTACACTCAGGTGCTGTAAGTATCTCGAGAGCCTTCATCGAAAGTGATAAATGTTCTCTAAATTTATCAAATATAGTTTTTTCCTGTCCTCTAACTATGCTCAATATCTTGTCTAGAATTCTCATAGAGGTAACATGTGCGTAGGGTTATAATACTATTTGTATCAAGAACCTGGAAGCATAGTGTACAAGGTCAACAACATGTTTGCAAGATCCTGTGCAGAGTCTGCTAGATTATCTACCAGTTGAACAATCATTCTCACATGTAGAAGCTCGTGGCATGTAATCTCGTTAGCTCTCTTAGATAGTTCTAGAAGTATCTTGTTCTTTAGAACATCAACATCATGCTCAATATTGTTAACTCTCGATATATTGTTAGTTAGATCGTCAAGTCTCATCGACTCTGCAATGCTTGATCTCAAAGTTCTCACAGCCTCCTCACATAACTGTAATGTAGTATTTAGATAAGACGATAAGCTGCTCCAGACCTTACAATGATCTTCAGGAAGTGCTAGGTATCTCTCTATCTCTAGCGTGAGCACGTTAACAGTGTCTAACATATCGTCAAGCTTATTCATTAAAGTCGATAACAGTGGTATAGATATTGGATGTAGAGATCCAGATCTTATTATTAGAGCCCATGCTTCCTTCACAAGATCGTCTCCCCTCACCTCGAGACATTTTACTCTGTAAACAACATCTCCAATCTTGTTACATAGATCCGACCTGGTAGAACATTCTGTGACGAATGATCTAACTATTCTAATAGCTTCCTCTGTCAGAGATAGGTGACTAGACAAGCAGTCCAGTATCTTCCTGTCTAGTGCTAATCTACCTACTAATCGTGCAAGTATGTTCCTCATTTTAGAGCTTCTCCCTCAAGTATAGTTCTATACTCTTCGCAGCTTTTAAACCAGTACCCACGGCCTGTCCTATGCTTGATGGACCAAGCACGACGTCTCCTGCTGCATAGATCTTAGGATTTCTTGTTCTAAAATTCTCATCAACCTTTATCTTACCTCTCTCAATCTCTATATTAAACATGTATGCGGTCTTCTCATCTACTGGAGGAGTTGGTTCCTCTCCTATAGCCTCTATCACACTATCACAGTCTATCACTACTCTATCTTTCTCATCTATCTGAAATCTATCACCTACACGCACGACCTTACATGCCTCGATACCTGTGACTCTGCCTCTATCTATAATTATCTTGACCGGGTTTCTCTCCTCAAATACTTCAATACTGTATCTTCTAGTTAGCTCAGAGAGCTCTCTATATGCTCTAGATTCTGCTAATCTTCTCCTATAGATGAGTATGACCTTCCTCTTTCTTAAACATAGTTCTTCTACAACGTCTACAGCTGTCCTACCTGCACCAACTACTACAACTCTCTCACCTATGTCAGGTTCTTGAGACGTGTAACCTAGCTCTCTCAGTCTTATCCTGAATATGAACTCTAGAGCTGGATACACTCCGAGACCTTCCTCACCCTCGATTCCAAGCATTCTACTTCTCCAAGCACCTGTACATATTAGCAGCGCATCATACTTATCTACTAGTTGTCTAAAACTTACGACATCTCTAATAATCTCGTCACCTTCACATCTCACCTCGCCTTCCTGTACCTTTACACCTAGATTAAACACTACCCCCCTCCTCTCAAGCTCGACTCTTCTCTGAACGAGCTTCTTCTTTGGTATTCTTCTTTCAGGTATTGCAAACATCATCATTCCACCAATTTCAGGTAGTCTATCATAAACATGTACTTCAACTCCTCTACTTGATAAGTAATCAGCAGCTTGAAGGCCAGCTGGTCCTGACCCAAGTATAGCTACTTTACGTCCTACCTTCTCCATCATGTGAATATGTTCGAACTCTAAAATTTATGTAATCTGATGTTGTAACAACTCCTGAACCTTTCTCAACTCCTAGAAACCTAGCGATAGGTCCACACTTAGCTACGAGGAGAAATAGAACTCTCGGTGATGTTTGTCCTCTACACCAGTCTATATATGCTTCAAGATTAGCTATTCCCTTGCTAATTATAAGTGTTCCTGGTTCATCAAATTCTTTTACAGCATAGAGGATCGGAGGACTTCTTCCACATGTTTCAACTATCTCGAATCTCATGTTTAGTCTCTCTAGAGTATCCTCAACTATGTCCCTAGTCACGTCTATCTCGTATGGTCTCTCTCTGATCAGTAGTATAACATCATGATCTTTTCTCAACATATTTGCAAAAGCTATATCAAACACATGTTCTCCAGAGTTATCAAGTACGTAGCATACTCTTCTAGAGCTTCTTATGAGGTCACATATCTTCACATTACGTTCAAGAATCTCTACATCTCTCATAAGCACGTCATATATGTTAGATAGGTCTGGTCTATAATCATGCATCTCAACGTCTAGAAGATTTGCATTTACTGCAAATTTTAAAGCATTCTCAAGCGTGCTCATGTTATCACGAACAATGTTATATATCTTCAGAAACTTCTCGTACATCTCCATCTTCTCTTCTCTATGTGGATCATACTTACCTGACAGCTTCACTACCAGGTCAAAACTGTGTATGAATATGTTTGTTCTCTTATCAAGATCGAGCTCAGATAGTTCTCTTAGAAACCTCTTGACAATATCTGTACATAGTCCACAAGTCTTATACAGCTCTCTAAGACGAGACTCCAACAAGCATAGTAGACAGTTCAAGCTATCTAAAAACACTTCCAACCACTTAGAACCGTGTTATTAAGCTTTTTAATCTGATCCTCATACATGTCCTGTGGGAAAGCTACTAGTAAAAGTGCTAGGAGGTGCAGGAGAGGTTGGAAGAGCTGCAGTACTTGTAAAATCATTAGAGAGCGGTTCAGCAGTACTTCTTGACTATGGTGTGAACTTTGACGAACAAGATAGGCCACTATTCCCACAACATGTGAGACCAAGAGACATAACCTGCATAGCTCTCTCACATGCTCATCTTGATCACTGTGGTTCACTTCCAAGTCTATTCGTAAGCTACGAGCTTGCACTATATGCTACACCTCTCACAATAGAGCTTAGTGACCTTCTAATAAAAGATCTTCTTAAACTTAGTGGATACTACCTTCCTTATGAGCATAGAGAAGTCTCAAAGATGCTTGAATGTACAGTGCCAGTAACATATGGAGAAGTTGTAGAGATCTCACGTGATCTATCTCTCACATTCCTCAACGCTGGACACGTTCCTGGAAGCTCAATGATTCTCATAGAGATGGATGGATGGCGCATACTTTACACGGGAGACTTCAACCCAATGCCGACCTGCCTACTGAATGGTGCAGATCTCTCAAACATACCTAGAGATGTCGATCTCGTGATAATGGAGGGAACATATGTCAATGGTACTCACCCTCCAAGAGAGGTCCTAGAGAGACAGCTCGTAGAGATCACACTATCAGTACTTGAAGAAGGTGGATGTGTACTAATACCTAGTTTCACAGTTGGTAGATCACAGGAGGTACTATCAATACTTGTTAAATACGGAATAGACACATATCCCATAATAGTCGACGGCTTAGCAAGAATAGCTAACGAGATAATAGCAAGATATCCTCACTATCTTAGAGACTACAAGCTATATAAGAGAGCAATGGAGGTAGCAATAGAGGTACCAAGTGACTATTTCAGAAGAAACGTAGGATCAGAACCATGTATAGTGATATCACCTGCAGGCATGTTAAAGGGAGGAGCAGTCATACAGTACTTAAAGAAGCTCTCTAGAAATCGTAAGAATGCTATAATACTACCAAGCTTTCAAGCACCTGGAACGCCTGGCTTTCAGATTCTTACAAAGGGAAAAGCTATCGTAGATAACAAGGAGATAAAGATTGATGCACAGATATACTGGCTAGACCTGAGCGCGCATGCTGGAAGAAGAGAGCTAGAAGACTTCATAAGAAGATTTGATAATAATACAAAAATAATAATGGTACATACAACACTGCTAAACGCTCTCAAGTTCATTACAAGGCTGAAACAGAAGTATGATATAGATAACGTACTGGTACCACGTAGCCTTGGCGAGACTCTGATACTAGAGAAAACGGCTTAAGTATCGTTCAGTAAGATAAATCTTAAAAGAACATGCTGAAAAACAGGGCTATATCGAACATAGTAGCAGTATCACTACTCTTAGCAATAATGTTCATAGTACTCTCGATACTATACATATACGTATGGAGAAACGTATCAACAGTATCAATAGTACAACATTCAACAAGTTCTCCGCTAGTCATAACGGGAGTACACTTCACAGTAGATGCGATCATAATCGATGTTAGAGCAGAAACATCACCAGCATATGTAAGATATGTATACATCTTCGCGTATCCATCTAGAGCGTTGATAGACGTAATAAAGCTTAATCCTCCAATACGTGTACCACTTGGAAAAACAGTATCTATCCCCGTGAACATTGGATCTATACTCGGTAAGATAAGTTCAAAGTATGTTCTTGTAGCAGTAGGATCAGAGTACGGATCGCTAATAGCCGTATATGGAAAGCCTATACCAATAAAACAGATACAGACATACCTCTCCAAGAGTACTGAGTTTGTACTATTAGCAGCACGAACAGGTTCAGGTCTTCAAGTTGATCCTACACAAATACACTTTGTAATAATCAACCCAGCACTTGACACGTACCAGTTCTACTATATAAGTGGCTCAACAGTAGAGTCTGTGAGTGGAAAGTTGACATTATGGTACTCTAATAAGCTTTATCTGAATGATACAAGCTTCTCATACAGGTACAATACTCTAGGTCCTGTAGTAGTGTTCGTAGATCCCTACAAGGCTACTCAAACATACACCGTGACCATAGTTGACATAGGTGGTACACCGCACACGTTTACTCTACCAAAACTTGTGAACAATCCTTCAGAAGTAATAGCTGATTATCTAATATGTTGGGAAGACCTATGGTGGCCTGGTACTACAGCAGCCTTAGATAACTACATAGACGAGGTCATAAGAGTAACAATATTTGTAAATGGTACTGTGAGAATAGAACCAATACATGGATCTGGAGCGTTTCTACACATGTTCATGCTAGGATCATTAACAGAGAAACAGGTGCTTGATGCTGTAAATGCTTATGCGAGTCTAAACTCTTGTCTAAAAGGAACAGAGTACAATTTCATAGTGTTCGTGAAGCCTCATGGAACAGAGTATTCAGCAAGCGTAAGCGCACAGTTATGGGATCCGAACACGTGTACCTATATAACAGTGCCTCCACTACCAGTATTCTATAGATTAGCTGGGTAATGTTTTCAGATCTTTTCTAGCTCTCTCTATAACTTCTAATGCATACTGTATAGCTCTCTCTATTAATTCCCTATAGTTTCCTAGGTAATTCTCAGGTCTTATACTTTCTATCTCTTCTCTTGTAAGAATCTTACTTATCTCCTCGTCCTCAAGAAGCGCCTCCTGTAGAGACTTTCCCTCCACGTATCTTCTCGTTATTCTTCTAAGCATCTCATGAGCTCTTCTTCTAGAAATCCCCTTCTTTATTAGAATATTCATCACCATCTCTGTAAGTGTAAAGTTTCTTAAAAGTTCAAGATTCTTCTTAATGTTTTTCTCATTTATTGCAAGATTCTTCAACACCTTAATCATAGATATAAGCATCTCGTCAAGTATGAGAAACGCGTGAGGTATCAATATTCTCTCGCAGCTACTATTAGTTAGATCTCTCTCATGCCACAGCGGTATGTTTTCTAACGCAGGTATTATGAGACCCCTCAACATTTTTGCGAGGCCAGAAACCTTTTCTGACGTTACAGGATTAGCTTTATGAGGCATCGCTGAACTTCCAACTCTCTCAAAGGCTTCATACATCTCTCCTATCTCAGGTCTTGAAAGCTCTCTTATCTCAAGCGCAAGTCTATCAAGTTGAGAACCAATTATGGCTATTGCAGATATGAGAAAAGCAAAACCATCTCTCGGAGCTACCTGTGTAGATATTGCGTGAGGCTCTAGACCAAGCTTCTCGAGCGTTCTCTTCTCAACCTCTAGTCCTCTTCCCTCCCAGGCAGCCATGGTTCCTACAGCACCTGACATCTTTCCACGTACGATCATCTTCTCAGCATACATGAGTATTTCAAGCCCTCTAGAGATCTCGTAGACGTAGTTAGCAAACTTGAAGCCTAGAGTTATTGGAAGAGCATGTTGTCCATGTGTTCTACCTATCATGACTAGGTCAGCATACTTCCTGGCTTTGTCTATTAGATCTTCTAGAAGCTCTATAACTCTCCTCTTTATTATCTTTAATGCATCTCTTATAAGTAGTGCCCATGTAGTATCTACTATATCGTAACTTGTTGCACCATAATGAACAAATCTACATCCTGACTTCTCCTCAAGCAGAAATGCTAGACCAGCTATGTCATGTCCTATCTTTCTCTCCATCTCGTACACCTCTTCTGGTTTTACTTCAGCTTTCATGACTTTCTCACAGCATCCTTTTTCTGCTATGCCAAGCTCCTCTAGTGTACATACTAGAGCTCTTTCAACTTCTACGTACTTCCTTACTATATTTTCAACTCTAAATATGTTACGCATCTCCTCAGATCCATAACGCCAGTCAAGTGGACATACGTAGTCCATCCTTGGTTAACATGCTGAACATGTACTTATCGTTTAACCACTAAATTAAAAAGAGAAAGAGATATATAACATACTAATCAAAAAGTAGGTCTTGACATAGTTCAACGGTTAAATATAGCTTAAGAAGAGATACTCACGGAAGAATCATGTATAGTTGCACAGAGCTCAAGACCCCAGACCTACCTAATTCCGCTCGATACATCATCACCTACCTCAAGTATAAGCATCTCGTCGAGTGCGTTGACTCCGTAACATTTAGAGAATTAGTAGAAGGTACAGGTCTGTCCCCTAGAACCGTAAGAAAAGCAATATCCATGCTTCGTGATCTAGGTCTCATAAGAATAGTCAGAGACGTATCACATGGTAGAAGACACCTGTATCAGCTCAACTTCAAGAAATTGAGATCGTTCGATGGAAATGGTGAGAGACCTGTCAACGCAGGAATATACCTCATAGATGTTGGAATAGGCTTAAGAAAATTCATGAACCCTAAGGCATTATCAGTACTCTTCAATAGTGAGATAGTATTTCATACAGATAACGTGCCTGATCAAGTTCTCGATCTAGTACCTGAAGGAACAGAGATATATCATGTATCGAAGCTTCAGAAGATGTTGTCCTCAATAGATGGTAAGGTTGCTACAATACTCATAGATGGTATACTAGACGAAGATTATGCTAGAAAGATACCTGAGATAGTTAAGTCAGTCTCAATAATAACATGTACATCTCCTATCACATATGCGGCGGAACTTCTCAGATGTGGAAGGTCGTGTAGAGTAATATTTAGGAGAACTCCAATACAGCTTCAGATACTTTCAAGAAGACCACTACGTCAGGTTAATGGAGATGTTGTGAAGTGTATAAAAGTTGAGCTATGTGGAGCTAATAATGATAAGATCTGTATTGAGGAGTGCTCGATAGAACAGTGCTTCTCTCATAATGATAATGTAGCATATGTGATCTATGTGAGGTCTACGTGATCTACTTATCTTACAAATCTTACAAACATTAATAATCTCAATCTCTAAGGAAATATTTCTTAAGATCCTTACAGATATGACTATAGGGAGAATGTGCCTGCGACAGTGGTAGTAGGCGGAGCATTCGGAGACGAAGGCAAAGGCAAGGTAGTAGCCTATCTTGCATTAGCTGATAAGCCTGCTGGAGCCGTGAGAACAGGAGCAATAAATGCAGGACATACAGTAGTACATAGGGGAAGGATGTGGAAGCTCAGAATAGTGCCATCAGCCTTCTTATCAGAGAACACTCGACTATTCATTGCACCAGGAGCCTTGACAAGGATTGACGTGTTCCTAAAGGAGGTAGAGGAGACAGGTGTAGAGGGGAGGATCATGATAGATGAGAAGACAGGCATAATAGAGGATAGACACGTAAAGATGGAGAGAGAAAACGAGTACCTAATGAAGGTCATAGGATCTACTGGACAGGGAGTTGGGGCTGCAATGGTAGAGAGAGTTCTAAGAGTTCTCAAGCTTGCAAGAGACTTTCCAGAGCTTAGAAGATATGTTGGAGATACTGTAGCCATAATAAACGAGATGCTGGACAAGGGAGAGACAGTGCTAGTGGAAGGTACGCAGGGAACCTTTCTAAGCCTCTACCATGGAACGTACCCATATGTCACGTCTAGAGACGTCACAGCATCAGCAGTCCTCAGTGAGGCAGGTATAGGTCCAAGAAAGGTTGGAGACATAGTCCTAGTATTTAAAGCATATTGGACAAGAGTAGGAGCAGGTGAACTACCTGGAGAACTACCTCCTGAGGAGGCCGCTAAGAGAGGATGGGTAGAGTATGGAACAGTTACTGGTAGACCTAGGAGAGTTGCACCATTTAACGTTGAGTGGGCCAGAAGAGCAATAATGTTGAACACTCCAACACAGATAGCGATAACAAAGCTAGATGCTCTATTTCCTGAAGCTAGAGGTAAACGTAGATGGGAAGATCTTCCTGTAGACGCAAGAAGATGGATCGAGGACCTTGAAGAAAAATTGAAGGTGCCTATAACGCTGATCGGAACAGGAGAAGATGCTGAAGACATGATCGATAGAAGAAGAGAAGTACTCGGAAAGTAGCGTGAAATAACTGCATGTAACATGCACATACTCTTTTAATAGTTCCAACACCATTCTCTGTATAGGAATGGTGCTTGCAATATTGAAAGGCTCAGCCAAGATCTGCTCATCTCTAGACTATTTCGCAGAAGCATTGAAGAGACATGACGTAGACTGCTTCATGCTCAGCAACATCATACTATGTATAGGAGAGAACCTTGTTCTCTGGAGTTCCAATATAGAGAAGACTCTTGACGAAAGCAAGACTATACCCCTACTTGAGGATAAACATGCACGAGTAATGCAACTCATAACAAATCTAATAGAATCAGTAGAGAGAAGAGATCATCTAACTAACGTGAAGACTGTTAGAGAGATCATAGATAGCTGTGCTCAAAGTATGGAGGATGCATTACTATTCAATATTGCTTTAAAAGAGCTTGAGGATTCTCTTAAATCAAGTTTAAATTCATGTATTGTTCTTCAGAGATCAGATAAAAATCTCATGAAAATACTAGTCAAGAGATGTGATAAGGTTAAGAAGGTAGATTTTCTGCTAGTGCTTGATCTCAATAATAGAGAGATTTCTAAAGCATCATTGAATAAGCTTTCTAATATTCTAAAAGACCTCGGTATAAGAGATATTAAATTTCTGAAGATTAAAGCGAAATTGTAGCTTTTACACACATAGGAAACCTTAATATCTAGTTAATCTAACTGTTCTCCATGGTCGATTAGGTGAGGTATGACGTAGTCATAGTAGGTGCAGGACCAGCTGGTCTCTTTGCAGCGTATGAGCTCTGTACAAATCTTGAGAAGTCTTCTAGAAAGCTCTCAATACTACTTGTTGACAAGGGAAGGAGAGCATTGGAGAGACAGTGTTATCTGAAGATCAAGGGAAAGTGCATGAAGTGCAGACCATGTAACATAATGTGTGGAATAGGCGGTGCTGGAACTCTCAGTAGTGGAACAATAAATCTCAGACCTGACATAGGAGGAGATCTTCACGAGCTCATAGGTAGCTGGGACATGGCTGAGAAGCTTGTATATTATGTTGATTCAATATTTGTAAAGTTTGGAGCGCCTGATAGAGTATTTGATCCCACATGCGAAGAGTTTAGAGAACTTCAAAGAAAATTCGTAAAAGTTGGTGCACAGCTCGTCAGAATAAGGCAGAGACATATAGGCACAGATAACACGCCTAAGGTGATAGAGAACATGACGAGATACATCGAGTCTCACGACGTCAAGATAGCAACATTGACGGAGGTATTTGACGTAGAGAAGAGATCTGACACAATAATAGTTAGGACAAGTAGAGGAGATGTTGAATGTAAGGTAGTACTGATGGCTCCAGGACGTTCAGGTGCTGAATGGTTTAAAGAAGTTGCTAAGAAACTTGGAATACAGCTTGAGCCTAATCCTCTCGATATTGGTGTACGCGTTGAAGTCCCATACTACGTGATGGAGCCTCTTACAAAGTTCTTTTTTGATCCTAAGATAATAATATACACGAAGACCTATGATGACAAAGTTAGAACATTCTGTACAAATCCGGGGGGTTTTGTCATAAGAGAGAACTATGACGACGGTACTGTCGGCGTAAATGGAGAGACCTATACAGATAGGAAATCTAAGAACACGAACTTTGCTCTTCTAGTAAGTCTGAGACTTACAGATCCTCTAAGTGATACTATAGAGTATGGTAAAGCTATCGCAAGAATGGTAACAAAGCTTGGTGATGGTAGACCAATAATACAGAGACTTGGTGATCTTAGAGTAGGGAGAAGATCTACCTGGGATAGAATACGTAGAAGCATAGTTGAACCAACGTTAAAGGAGGTTGCACCAGGTGATATTGCTCTAGCACTTCCTCATAGAGTAGTCACAGATCTACTGGAGGCATTAGATAGAATAGATGAGGTCATTCCTGGAGTAGCGTCTAGTCATACTCTCCTGTATGCTCCAGAGATAAAGTACTACAGCATGAGAGCAGTAGTTAACAGATTCATGGAGACGACGGTAGAGAACATATTTGCTGCAGGTGATGGAGCAGGTCTCTCTAGAGGTATAAATATTGCTGCTGCTACGGGAGTGATAGCTGCATGGGGAATATTGAATAAGTTTGGTATTGAGATAACAAATCCACTATATGATGAATATGAGAAGGTAACAGCGGGAGTAGAGAGGACTTAAAAACACCCTCAGAAACTATCACACGCCATGCCAAGCTCTAGACCACCAACGGGACCGACGAACGAGAGACTGAGAATGTTGATAAGATTTCTCAGGAAAGCATCTAAGGAGAACAACGCGAGAATATGGAGATACGTAGCTGAGCTACTTGAGAAGCCTAGGAGAAGAAGAGTCGAGGTCAATGTTGGAAAACTTGAAAGATTATGTACAGATGGTGACGTCGTAGTCATACCAGGAAAGCTTCTTGGAGACGGTGTTCTAACGAAGAAGATCACAGTTGCAGCATATGCATTCTCTAAGACAGCTTACGAGAAGATTATTCGAGCTGGTGGTAAACCAATATCGATACCTGACCTTGTTCGTGAGAATCCTAGAGGAAGTAATGTTAAAATAATAATATGAACAACAGTTTAAATTAGTGTCAATTACGTACATACTAGTCGGAGCCATAGCAGTAATAGTAGGTGGTCTACTCTTTACTAGATCAATAGAATACCTTGCCTCTAGGCTCGGCCTAACAACATCTCTAGTAGGTGCCGTGATATCGCCTATACTTACATCACTTCCTGAGCTTACTGTGATAGTTGTAGCTCTCCTACATGGTGGATTATCTGGAAGTGAGATAAGTATAGGCACGGTGATCGGAGAACCATTCATGGCTTCCACAATAATATACCCCATGCTCATAATAGTAGCATTATTATCATATCTTAGAGGAAGAAGAGAAAGACCTTACTTATCTCCAGGAAGAGAGGTCGTTATACCGTTCATAGTGTTCACAGCTCTATTCCCTTTTGTACTTGTTCCTCATTATATTAGAACTCTACCTCTAAGATATGCTATAGGTATACTCCTTATATCATCATACGTAATCTATGTGATAACTATGTCTAAGAGAGGCATGTTAATCGAACATGAAGAACATGGGTCAGTGATATTTAGTAAGTTTCTTAAAAAGACTTCTCTTGCCGCATCTATACAGCTCATAATATCTGTATCTTTAATATATTTTGGTTCTGAGCTTCTTGTTAATGGAGTAATATTTTTATCTAAGATGTTTAGAATAGATCCACAGCTATTATCAATAGTCATAGTTCCATCAGTATCTGCTCTCCCAGAATCAGTTGTTGGACTTCACTGGGCATATCAAGGTAAGGATACTCTTGCTATAGAATCGATAGTTGGTGAGAAGGTTCTGTATTCAACATTCTATCCTGGCATGACTCTGATGGTTACTGACTGGGTTTTGAAGTTTAGCGCTATCTTCTGTGTCATAGTTACTGTACTTGTATCACTATCTATGATATACTACATCTATAGAGGCAAGATAGGGTACGAGATCGCTGGTATAGGTCTTGCAGGTTATGTAATATATGTTCTCATGATGATTCATGTTCTCTCTCTATGAGTATCATAGTGCTTAAATATCATTTAGATGCTCTAGCTGTCTACTAGATGGAGAGGGAGATATTGAAGAAATTGAAAGCGAGGGCTATCGTGCTAGCTGAAGGAAAGTTCGGCGAGCTGACAGGTAAGACCTGTAACATACTCGTAATGTATAGCGGCTGGAGAAGAGTCACAGTTCTCTCAGTCATAGATTCTAGATACGCTGGACTAGACGCTGGAGAAGTGCTGAGACTAGGCAAGCTAGGAATACCAGTAGTCTCATCTCTCAGAGAAGCCTTAGAGGTATCCAACCCTGATACACTGATAGTAGGTATCTCTCCTGTAGGAGGAAGACTGCCAGAACATTATAGAAAGGTGATAATAGAAGCTATAGAACATGGCTTAAATGTGTGGAGTGGACTACACATATTCCTAAGCGAGGATCCAGAGATCTCTAGACTGGCACAATCACGTGGAGTATCGATAATAGATTTTAGAAAACCTCCAAAAGACTTGAGAATATGGTCAGGACAGATATACAACTCTAGAACAGTTAGGATACTCGTAGCAGGAACAGACTGCTCTGTAGGAAAAAACGTCACATCAATAGAACTAGTAAGAGAACTAGAAAGGAGAGGACTGAGAGTCGGTCTAGTAGGCACTGGTCAGACAATGCTCATGGTTGGTGCAGATGCTGGAACAGTTGTCGATGCTGTTCCTGCAGATTTTGTTCCAGGAGAGGTAGAGAAACATGTAATTGATCTAGAAAAAGAGAACATAAACGTTATAATAGTGGAAGGGCAGGCATCTCTTCTTCATCCAGCATATTCTCAGGTAACATTAGGAATCTACTATGGGTCAATGCCTCACGGTGTAGTACTATGTCATGATCCATGGAGAACATATAGAGAAAGCTTTGAACATTTAAAAATTAGAGTACCAAGCATAGAGGAGGAGATCAATGCCGCGAAAGCACATATAGGTAACATAAAGCTCATAGCAGTATCAGTAATGGGTAAAGGTAGAACAAGACCAGAAATTGAAGAGGCTTGTAAACTAATAGAAGATAAGTATCACGTACCTGCAGCTGATCCAAGACTCGACATCAAGAAGATAGCTGATAAAGTAGAGGAGCTAGTTAGATCTCTAACTTAACACCAAGCCCTGGATCTGAGGGAAGGATAATCTTATCACAATCATATGTAACTCCGCCATTGACCTTAACATCTATGGAATCTATTAGAAGAGGAGAATCAAGATCAACATAATCTACATCACATGCAGCAGCTATACATGCGGCAGCGGTTATAGATACCTGTGTCTCAAGCATGCAGCCAACCATGATCTTCAGTCCTAGCTCTCTAGCTGCTCTACATGCTTGAAATCCATCGATGACACTTCCAAACTTCATTAATTTCATATTAATGCCATCACAGGCACCTCTACACCATGAATGAACTATATCTCTAATACTCATAATGGACTCATCAAGTATGATTGGAAGATTAGTTTTCTCTCTTAATATCCTTAAATCATCTATCATCCATCTTGGAAGAGGCTGCTCAATAAGCTCCACATTATCGTAACTCTCTAACACTTTTATAAACTTCATAGCTGTCTTAAGATCTTTCCATCCCTGGTTTGCATCTATTCTTATCTTTATCCTACTAGGAATATTATCTAATAATATTCTAATTCTTTCAAAATCTTTCTCAGGTTCTCCAAGTTTTATTTTTAAAATTCTGAATCCTCTCGCTATGTAGTTTCTAGCTTCTTCGACCATGTCGTATGGATCTCCAAGACTCACCGTGATATCCGTAGTTAACTCCTTTCTCTCTGATCCAAAGAACCTCCATAAGGGTAATCCTAGCTCTCTACAGGATAAATCTAGGAATGCCATCTCTATACCTGTTAAAGCATCTTTAGGATTCTTAACATAGTTCTCAAATATCTTCCTAACCTTACATAAGTCAAGTCCTGTAAGCTCCTGCTTTATAGCATGTTCAAGAAAAAGTTCTACTCCATCAATTATGGATAATACTGATGATCCTACGACTGCTCTAGATGGAGATGATTCTCCATAACCAACATTACCTCTCTTATCTATGACACATATATAGACAACGTTCTCGCCTTCACGTTCACTAAGAGCTGTCCTGAAGGTTTTTCTCAGCTTGACGTAGGCTTTTTTAACTCTTATCTCAGATATAGGATAGGACATAAATTAGTTTAAAGAGAACCTAATATATAAGTGATGAGGGTGCGGTCAGTGGACCCGCCTCAGAGAGGTGAAGAAGCTAGACTACGCTGAACATCTATATAAGCAGGCACTCACAAGAGTTCTCTATAATACTTCTAGGAGCATTAAAGAACCTGAGAACAAGCCTCATCTGTCTTCTACTAAATATCAGTATCTTATTATCACCAAGATATGAACTACATGCTTGAGATAATGGACAGGTTATTAGACCCTTAACAGGACAATAATCATCTCTTGCCTTAACATCATCATTAAATATGCAGAACCTTCTACCAATCATCGATAAATATATTGATAACGCTATCTGACTCATATTTAACGAGTCTCTTAACATTCCAAAAACATCTATACACTTTCTTCTCAAGACATCCCAGATAGTTTTAAAAGGTTCTTCAGGAGCTAACTTTGCACATACCGGCAATATTCTAACAATGTACTTGCTCTCTCCAGCATATCTATTCAATACTTCTTTCACAGGTACTATAATACCCGTTCTTAGAAACACCTTAACTATGTGAATATCTATGTGAGGAGGAACCTTCTCTATTGATGCAAGCTCTAGCTCTGTACCTCTAAGTAATCTATCAAGAACATATATAAACATCTGTGAGATCCTATCCTTTAATCCTATCCTCCTAACTTCATCGAATATCTTTACACAGTTACGAGATGTTATAAGGACATCACTCACCTTCTTTGCATCATCCTTAATCTTCTCTCTATCTTTAACAGATAGTTTTGTACTTAGTTCAGACTTTATGTTATCTAGAGTAATAGTATGCTCTTCTATGTCCGAAACTTTATTTATGATATAGAATAGTTCTAACATGTGATAGATTAGCTCTCTCACCCCTCTACGTATAATTTCTCGTACTTCTTCTTTAAAACTATCAATTATTGATTTAATTAGTCTAGCCTCGTTTGAAAATGGTAATAAAACTTCAAATATAAGCTTATCTTCACTATCTGCTACATCCCTCCTAATTACTTCACATAGTTTACCTATCTTGTCTTCATCTATCTTGAACGCGTTTATCAGCATAGTATCAACGTACGGTAAATAAGTTAGTTACTTATAATCTCTAGCATGTGTTGGGCTGTTCCTGGAATCGTAGTTGAAATTGATAGAGAGAACAATATTGCGACTGTAGACTTTGGAGGTGTGCAGAGACAGGTCATTATTGCAGTAGAGGATATCAATGTTGGAGATATCGTTCTAGTGCACGCTGGCTTAATAATATCTAAGCTAGATGAGAAAGAGCTTGAGGAGTATAAGAAGCTCATTGAAGAGTTCGAGAAAGCTATTGAATCTCAAGAAGAGCATATGCATCAAGAGTATTTAGTCGAAAGCTCCTGATAGAGTTACAGTCGATTACTGCTGCCTCTCTTAGAGATGTATCTCTTAGAACTAGCTTTCCATTCCTGTACTCTATCATCACTATGTCTTTAATGATATCCTCCTTACCGTCTCTCACTATTCTGACAGTTAAGATACACATCTGCTAGCTACCTCACTAAGCATCTTATCTACAAGCTTCTTAATGTTTTCATAGGCTATAGAGCTCTCAAGTTTTGACCCTAGTAGACATGATTGAAATATCTTCTCATCATATGGTATCACTATGTCTGGTGTAAGTCCCTCCTTCTGAAATAGCTCTCTGACAGTATTTTCAATTTCTTTAGGAACCTTGTTAACTACTATGTAGAATCTTCTTCCTAATCTGTCAGCTACCTTCTTAAGGTTCTTCGCAATGTTGATGCTCTCTCTAGTAGGATCAGCTACTGCTATGATAGCATCGGCATATTCTTCAACTCCTCTACCGACATGTTCTACTCCAGCATCCGTATCAACTATGATTACCTCTCTGTCATCAAGTTTAAGATTCTTCAGAAGAGTCCTGGTAAATATGTTGAGTGGACATGCACATCCCTCTCCTAGCTCTCGTATCTTTCCAACAACTAGAATTCCTATACCATCATCAGTATACGTGATGTATGGTCTCTCGATCTCGGATATCTTGAACGTTCTCTTAGATATCTCTCCTATAGCTTTAACAAGTCTGTCCTCGCCATCTCTTAGAGCCTGCATTACGCCTCTTCTACCACCAAAATAGTCTGCTAATGTTCTAGGTTTCTCTGCTCCTGCTAAGATCGGTAGAAGCTCGTTAGATTCATCCATGTCAACTATGTATGGTCTATATCCCTTCTCTCTTAATGCACGTGCAAGAAGTATGCTGATGACAGTCTTTCCTGAGCCTCCTTTACCACATACCATTAGTCTCATAAATGTTGAGTAATGATATTGGTTAAAAAGTATTTAAAGATTCTTCACTATTGAAGAACGTTTTTAGAATCTGTACTTCTTGCCCTCTGTTACTAGTCCTAGAGTCCTATCTGTTCTCTCTATTGATGTCCACTTATCTGCAAGCTTGAACATTGCTCTCAGAGCATCGATGTTCTCTGGGATGACTATGCTCTCCTGGTGAATACCCATCATCAGATATACTTCTCTACCATCAATAACTGTTACAGATCCTTCAAATATGCAGTTCTCCATCACATCGTTTCTATATCTTCCCATGTCTCTAGCCCACTCTATTATGTGTGCTAGACTATCCATTCTCTTTCCATGTGGTACAAGCATTATTCGAGGAGTCTCTGAAAGTATTCTGATAACATCTTCTCTACTTACCTGACTCTCGAGCTCTATGTTTACCATGTGCATATGCATTATTGTTACAGGTACTGCAACAGCCATTGTTACTATATCTATCTCAGGTATGACTGTTCTAACATCGGGTCCATGATGGCTTGGTATGGTCACAGGATCTGGTACAACATCGTTTATAGGTCCTCTCTTATGTTCTTTAGGATCTGCTCCTCTCCTGACTAAGCATACTCTGACCCTCCTTATCTTTAGACCATGGAGTAGAAACGCTGAGAGAAGTCTACAGAGACCAGTAGTGTTACAGCTTACTACTCTAACATATCTTGCACCTACTGCCTTATCATAGTTTGCTAGCGAGCTGAAGCTTACGTCTACTATATCTGCCTTCTCTCCACCTTGAAATATTGCTGGCTTATTCTTGGGAAGATAGTACTTCTCCTTCATCTCTTTACCAACTTTTGCAGGTGTTGCATCAACTATGACGTCGGCTTTCTCTACTAGCTCATCCACGGTTCCTGCTACAGGTATTCCAAGCTTCTCGAAATCTTTCAATTTCTCCTGGTACGTGTAGACCTTGTACCCCTTTCTCACAGCGATCTCAGCCTCATAGTCTGGAGTAGTCTTAGCAACACCAACAAGCTCGAACTCGTCAGGAAACTTCACAATTGCGTCAGCTATCCTCTTCCCAATAGTTCCATACCCAACTACTCCTACCTTGATCGGCATGACTATACCACCCTCCTAGTATTTTGCTGTTTTACCCGGCTCAACTGTTTTTGAGAAAAGCTCTCTCGATCTTGCTAAAGCTACAAGTCCTGGAAGCTCTTCTCCAGCCAACGTGTATAGGAATGCTCTTCCTCCTGTAGATACATGACTAATCTTCTCTAGAAGACCAAGCTTTCTAGCAATCATCACCGTATGTCCTCCACCGATTGCCGTGAACTTACATCTCTCTATCATTGTCATAAGTATCTCAACTGTTCCTTTAGCAAACTCCTCGTTCTCTATCCATCCTACAGGTCCTGTCATGATCACGTTATCGTACTGTGATACAAGACTCTTATAGAGGTCAAGCGTTTTTGGACCTATATCAACTATCTCGTCACTAACATTATTGATATCTACGATACGTGAGGTCCCATCTTTCCTTAGAACAACATGGTCTAGTGGTGTCACTATTCTATCAGAGTACTTATCGAGAAGCTTTCTAGCAGTCTCCACCTGTTCCTGAAGCTTCTTGTTCTCTATGAACTCCTTGATCCATCCAGAAGCTCCATGTTTAGCGGCAGTGAACACAGTACTGACAAGACCACCTGTAACTATCTTATCAGCTATGTTTCTCTCCAATATCTTAGCAATCACCTTCACGGTATCAGGAATTTTTGAACCCCCAGCAATTATGAGAGTGCTTCGAGGATCAGACTGTAGAACATGTTTGAGAGCATCAATCTCTTTCTGAAGAATTAGTCCCATACAGCTTGGAAGTCTACATGTAAACCCTACGATGCTAGCATGAGATCTATGAATAGCAGCAAAAGCATCAAGAATGAACTCATCGAAGAGATTAGATAGCTTTCTCACAAGAAACGAGTTACTATGCTCTTCTGGACTTCTCTCAAGCGTCTCCTCACTGAGAAATCTCACGTTCTCGAGCATGAGTATCTCACCATTTTTGAGCTTCCTTATCTCTTCACGAGCTGCAGGACCAATTATGTCATCTATGAACTTGACCTCTTGACCAACATATCGTGACATGACCTTTGAGTGAGCTTCAAGTGATGAGAACTCCTTATCTCCAGGTCTTCCCTGGTGAGCTATTATGACTACTGCACAGTCGAGATCGACTAGCTTTCGTATAGTCTGAGCGTGTGCGTATATTCTGAAGTCGTCAAGTATCTGGCTCTTAGATTTGTCAAGTGGAACATTTATGTCTACTCTCACTAACACCTTCTTTCTCTCATGTTTTAGGTCCTCGAATCTAGGGACCTTAGATATGAGTTCGAGAAACTTCGCAACTTCCACATGATATCTAGATTTAGGGAAAATATTTAAAAGTATTATTACACTACATTCCTCGCTCTATCTCAATAGTAGACCATGTAACCTATATAGATCCATGTCGCTCCTATATAGATCACGTGGTCAAGTACTGATACTCTGTAGCACGACATAGCTACCTAGAAGTCTCACATAGCTACACCTCTTCTCAAACTCTTGTAGAACATCCTCATCTATAGATCCCTCATACTCAAGATAGAAATAGTAGCTCCAGGGCATCTTTCTTAGAGGTCTAGAATATATCATTGTCAGATTTATTCCTCTCTTAGCAAAACATTCTAGAGCACTATATAGAGCTCCTGGAACATGCTTAACAGTGAATATTATTCCTGTTCTATCACCTTGTTTAAACATTACTCTCGATACTAGGATAAACCTAGTATAGCTCTCGAAGTCCTCGACATGTTCTAGAAGGATTTTCAATCCTCTCATTTTTGCGCCAAGCTTTGATGCAAGACATCCACATCTGCTACCTTCTTTAACAAGATCTAGAGATCTGGATGTAGACTCTGTGAAGATTATCTCTCTCACATTTTTGAGTCTCCTATTAACAAAGAGTCTACACTGTGCAAGAGCGTAAGGCTGTGCATAGAGTATCTCTATGTCTTCTATTCTCTTGACATCGTTACTCACAACTAGGCACATGTTTATTCTCTTCTCAACACAGAGATTAATGTACAGGTTCGAAAGAGTCTCTAAGGTATCGAGAGTCTCATGAACTATACCTTCAAGACTGTTCTCAAAAGGAACTATACCAAGCTCGACGTCTCCTCTACTAACAGCTCTCAAGACATCACTTATCCTATCATATGGTACATACGTGATCTGTTGCCCGAGAAGTTCAAGAGCTACCTCATGAGTGAAGGTACCTTCTGGTCCTAGATATCCTATTCTAACATCGCCAGATATGGAGAGAGGTAGAAGAGCCGATAGGATGATTCTGCTCTCTTTACTAACTTTCTTAGCTAGGTCTGATAGTAGCCTTATAGCATCGATTATTGTTAGTCCTTCCAATATCTTCTGAAGACTCTCTCTAACATCTCGTACATTTCTCTCTATCTGTCCAAGCTTGTCTACTATCTCCTTCAGAATTGGCTGTACATGCTCACCAATAGTATCATAGTACTGTCACCATATTAAGCTATTACCGTCCTTCCCTTCTCACAACATAGTGAAGTACAACACAGTTACCACACTCACATATTATTACGTCTCTTAGCAAAATCCTTGGACATGTAGTAGTATCTAGATAACCATCACCATTAAAGACAGATACTCCACTCCCAAACACGTACGGTGTTACTGTTATATAGATCTCATCGACTAGTCCCTCCTTCAGAAGATTCATGTTTAAAGTACCACCTCCTTCAACAAGAAGTCTCTTCACATCATACTTATGGTACAGTATCTCTAGAGCTCTCTTAAGATTAACCCTATCTTCACCAACGATCTCAACCCTTACACCAAGCTTCTCAAGTTTCTCTATCTTTCCCCGGTCAGCTCTCTCTGAGGTAAAGACTATCGTTGGTATCTCTCTCGCAGTTCTAAACAGTCTAAGATCCAGCCTACAGGATAATCTTCCATCAACTACGACCCTTATGGGCTGCCTATCCGCGGGAACGAGCCTCACAGTTAGCATAGGATCATCAATCTGAGCAGTTCTTGCACCTATCATGACAGCATCAGAATCTGCTCTATGCCTGTGAAGCCTCTTGAGATCATGTTCACAGGATAGCCTAGAGAACCCTGTTAAGCTAGCTATTCTTCCATCTATCGTACATGCAGATACTATACGTACCCAAGGTCTCATCTTCTAAACTGTGCTAATAGTTTAAGTGCAGCAAGCTTATATAAGCCTACCGTTGGAATTGCTGTTAGACAGTTCCTGAAGTAGTTACCATAGACTACGAGCCCCCTATCAACGTTAAGTATGAGCAATATTGCAAGCACATCCTCTTCACCATCAACAACTACGAGAACGTTTCTTCCCTTTTTAACAAGTCTTGTAGCTGTCTCTATAGAATCAAAACTTCTATCACTAATAGTGGAAGGCTCATTATGTAGTCTTATTATATCCTTAAACAGTACTGATACTGTCGAGAGAGTGTCTATCTTCTTTTCTCGAAGAGTCCTATTATCTATAATAGCAATATCAGGAACTCTCCAATACTTTATGACATTTAACGTCACTACATCACCTACAGTAGCTAGAACCTCTAGATCAAGTGATTGAAAAACTACTCTAAGTTTCTTAATACTCTTTGGAACATCGTCAAATATGCAGATACCTATAGGCTCTCTCAGAAGTTTCACAGCTGAGCTCAACAACCTGAAAGCCACATGTAACAGTATAACACTACTTAAATACTATTACTCTAGATATGAGTAGCAGAGCACTAATATACATAGATTATGGTCCTCTCAAGAGCGTAGTAACAGAAATAGAAAAATATCTAGAGCTGCTAGAGAAGGATCCTAAGATACTTATATCAACATTACCCTACATAATTAACATAGACATCGAGACCAGAAAGAACATCATATTGAAGCTCGCAGAGAAGTGGGCCACACTAACAGCATCAACAAGAATAGTAGAATCTACAGTATCTATAATATGTCAGTACATTATGAGAACAATAGATGATAGAAAACTAATGTTAAACATAATAAAAGAGATCTCAAAAATAGAACAAATAGAGGATCTACTTATAATGAACATATTATTGAAAATAGGAACAGAGAAAGCACTACCTGACCTGGACCTAGTAGCACTCTATGAAGATCCTCTGTCACTTGAGCAAGGACGTAGAATAGGTAGAATAGAAATACCTAACATATTAGTAAGAAGAATAGCATCTCTTCAATATACTTCAAAAATAATGAAAACTATAAGAAAAATAGAACTAGAGTTCGTGCTCTGTAGAAAAAGAGTAAAGGAAAATAATATTGTTATAATTGATTGGAGATGCCTCGGAATATATCCCTATAATGGTCTCTCAATAAGTATAGACAGTAATGGTAATGAACTTGCAGAACCTGTCCTATGTGCATATCTTAGACATAGCGTTAATATAAGTACTATTTTAGACAATTTTAAGGATAGTAAGATCATAGTTATGCATTATAGGATTCCTAGAACAATTGTTGATAAAGATGTTCTAGATATATTACAAGCTGTAGATAAAAGACTCTGTTTTCTCTGTTTACCATCTTCTCTAACTTCTAGAGATCTAGATGTTGTATTATCTTTCTTGAAAAGTATTGGATTCAATATTTATAAGATTGTTAATGTTCCTGTTGATGTTCTCCTCGATATGTTTCACTTCTGTGACACTTGACTTGATCTAATATAAATACCTCCTGAGTAGGATTATATCTAGAGGATGAGTGGGAGAGTTCCGAAAGTTTCGGGAAGATATTTCACCTTCATATCAACCGGATCCTACGTCATAGGGCTTGAAGATGATGAGATACTTATAGGAGATGACGCTATAAAGAGGATGATAGAACATGTTTCTGATAGATTTTTAGCAAGATGTTATGAGTGCGGCAGACTAATATCTCCAAGTTCTCTAGGTCTAGTTAAGGTAGTTGATGGAGAGGTAAAACTTGTCCTATGTAGAGATTGCGTAGTTAGAAACGTGAATGCTATTGGAAAGTTGATAGAAGAGTGTTGCTAGCTTCTTTTCTTAACATTTTTATGAGGTGGATAATATATCGATATTACGTCTATACCTATTCTTCGAAGAATCTTACTTAATTTTATATCATCTGTTATTACTGTTACTTTTCTACATCTTTTCTTAAGTCCTTCTGCACATACTATTATTGATGCATCTGCTGGAGATAGTTCTCTATACTTTCTGATTACCTCTTCTATATCTTTCCTATCTATCTCTATTTTTTCAGGTCTCAATATGTCTATTATTGCGATTGCTCTTGGGTCTCTTAATTCTTCTAGAACGATATTTGTAACATATATTTTTTCGCCAAGCATCATTATTGTTGATGGGTCTCTTATGTGGAATATTGCTGAAGAATCTAGAATTATACAGTTATCTAGAATTGTACTGTCTCCTCTCTTGTTCCTTCTCTCGTTATTATCAGTAGATCGCATCCGTCACCCGATACTGGGTCTCTAGATACTGCTTGTCTAATAGCTTTAACTGCGAGCTCTTTTGCCTCTTTAACGGTCATGTCTTTCCTGTATTCGCTCTCTAGTATTCCAATAGCTATCTTAGCTCCTGTACCTAGTGCTGTATAATCGTCTTCTATGAGTGATCCAGCTGGGTCTAGTACGTAGATGTGTGGTCCTTCGTCGTCTATGCCTCCTACAACGACTTCACATATGTATGGTATTAGTCTATGCTCGAAGAGGAGTATAGATAGTAGTTTTGCTACAGATTTTACGGCTGGTACTCTTCTTGTACGTAGGTAGTATAGGTTCATGTCTGCTCTAACTATTCTAGCTATCGTCTGCATATCTGCTAGGACTCCCGCTGCAGCTATGCCTACTCTATCGTTAATCTTAAATATCTTTCTGCCAGATTTGCTAAGTAGGTAGAATCCATATGCTACTCTCCTCTCTGATGCTAAGACAACACCATCCTGTGCTCTTATGCCTACTGCAGTTCCTGAGAGAAGTTCGTAAAGCTCCATGTCTCTACGTCACGTGATGTCTAAAAAATAATCTTTACTCTAGAGATCTAGATGTTCTAATAGAGTTTTTAAACTAGGTAAAGAGTATCCTTGAGATGTAGACTGATGAGCGAGTTCTTAAAGATTCTCAGAGAGATAGAGGCGAAATGGCAGAGAGAGTGGTATGAGCGTAAGATATTTGAGCCAGCAATAGATGATGAACGTGCAAAGTTCTTCATAACAGTACCCTATCCATACGTCTCAGGACCACCACACATAGGTCATGGAAGGACCTTCACTGTAGCTGACATAATAGCACGTTTTAAACGAATGTTAGGATACAACGTTCTTTATCCAATAGCGTGGCATATAACAGGAACACCGATACAGGCCGTAGCTGACTTGATATCTAGAGGTGATCCTGACACTATTCGAAGATATAGAGAGTACGTCATGCTCTACGTATCAGATCCTAAAGAAGTTGATAAGATACTTGAAGAGTTTAAAGATGGTTGGAAAATTGCGCTATTCTTCGCAAAAGCGTATGAGAGAGATTTTAAGAGTATAGGACTCTCAATGGACTTCTCAAGACAGTTCACGACAGGCGACTCAGACTATAACGCATTCATAATATGGCAGTATCAGAAGCTTAGAAAGAAAGGATACATAACTAGAGGAAAACATGTAGTACTATACGCACCAGCTGAAGGACATGCAGTAGGTGAACACGATATCAAGGGAGGTGACGAGATCGAGGTCAGGATACAGGAGTTCACGTTAATAAAGTTTAAGTTAGTAGACAGTAACGAGTACATTGTAGCAGCAACATTGAGACCTGAAACCATATTCGGAGTAACAAATATCTGGGTTAGACCCGATGCAACATATGTCAAAGCTACAGTTAACGGAGAGACCTGGATAATATCCAAGGACTGTGCATGGAAGCTGCAGTACCAGGACAAGGAGGTGAAAGTTCTCGAGGAGCTTAAAGGAGAGAGTCTTATAGGAAAGATGGCTATAGCTCCACTAGTAGATAGAGAGGTCCCCATCTTGCCAGCATTCTTCGTAGATCCTGAAGTAGGTACTGGAATAGTCTTCAGCGTACCAGCACATGCTCCATACGACTATGCTGCACTGATAGATCTCAAGAGAAATATTGACCTGTTAAGAAAGTATAATATTGAACATATTGTTCAGAAGATAGAACCAATAAGCATAATAGAGTCTAACCTAGGCACACAGCCTGCCGTAGACATAGTTCAGAAAATGAGGATAATGAACCAGCTTGATGATAAGCTAAATGATGCTACAAAGACAGTATATCAGGTAGAGTTCTATACTGGAAAAATGAGAGATAACACACCACTGAGTGGCCTATCTGTTCAGGAGGCTAGAGAGAAGGTGAAGGAAATGCTTAGAAGCATCAATATGCTGGACGTCATGTACGAGGTTGAGCCTAAGGGAGTGGTTACAAGATCGGGGAATAGGATAATAGCTGCAGTTATAAAAGATCAGTGGTTCATAGATTATAGAGACCCAGAATGGAAGCAGAGGGCTTTAAAGCTAGTTAACGAGATCATGAAGATAGTTCCTGAAAAATATCGTCAACAGTTCAATGCTACAATACAGTGGCTAGAACTTAGACCATGTGCTAGACGTAGAGGAATAGGAACTAGATTACCCTGGGATCCTGAGTGGATAATAGAGTCACTTAGCGACTCAACAATATATATGGCATTCTACACAATAGTGAAGAAGCTTAGACAGTCAGGAATATCTCAAAAACTTTCTGAGCTTGTCAAGAAGGTGTATGAAGGTTCAGAAGATGCTCTAGCAGTGATAGAGAAGTTCTTTGACTACATATTCCTAGGGGAAGGAAATGTAGAAGAAGTATCAAAACTGTTAGAATGTGATAAGAACATTATTGAAGATATACGTAGAGAGTTCCTCTACTGGTATCCTGTAGACCTTAGACATAGTGGTATAGACCTGATACCGAGTCACCTAACATTCTTCATAATGCATCATACAGCAATATTCCCCGAACAACATTGGCCTAGGGCGATATCACTTAACGAGAACGTGATAAGAGAAGGACGAAAGATGAGTAAGACACTTGGAAACGTCCTAGAGATAGCTAGATTACCGAGAGAGTATAGTGCAGATCTATTCAGACTATATGTAGCATCTAGCGCAGATCTAGAAAGCATACTTGACTGGAGAGAAAGCGAGGTACAGAAGATAGCTTCACAGTTAGAGAGGTTCTGGAAAGTATGTAACACGATCCTTGAGCTAGGTCCACCAATGGAGGAGTACACGTTCGAGAGATTACATATCCTCAGTAAGAAGCTGATAAGCATAGTGAACATGATGATTGTAAGAGGAAAAGAGCATCTAGAGAACTTTAGAATAAGAGAGTATGTTGTAGACGTATTCTTTAACCTACTAAACGAGGTGGAAGAGTACATAAACGTATACAAGATCTGTAACATAAACATAGACGAAGTAAGATACACATTAAACTATGTAATAGAGAGATGGATAAGAATGTTACAGCCCGTCATACCACACATCTGTGAGGAGATATGGCATAGGATGGGTAAGATGACGTACATATCTTGCGAGTTCTGGCCAAGTCCTGGACCATTAAGCTGGGAGATAATAAACGCTTTTGAGATACTTGAACGTACTCTAGAAGATGTGAAGAGCATAATTAAGAGTAGAGAAGAACCTCCTAAGAGAATCTACATATATGTTGGACCAAGCTCAGAGCTATATGACATAGTTAACATGCTGATAGAAATGCTTGAAAAAGGCATGGATATGAGAACAATAATGAGAGAGCTCTCTAAAGATGAGAAATATAGACCAATAATGAACAAGATTAGTGATCTTCTAAGAAAGATAATCAATGGAATGATACCGAGAATAAGAACATTCAAGGACATAGAGTATGAGGTATTCAAGAACTGTGAAAAATACATGTCATATAGGCTTGGAGGTGTCGAGGTTATTGTTCAGGATGCTGAGAGACCAACCTATGATCCTGTGGGTAAGGCTAAGCAGGCACTTCCTGGAAGACCAGCAATATATGTAGAATGGTGATTACTTCTTCTGATACCTATATACTATAGTATACTTTGCTGACAGTAGATCCTCAACATCTTGTGCAGGAATCATGAGTCTTCTAGCATAATCTTCTAGAACTGGCTTTAGTTCTCTAATCTCTTCCTCGTTTAGTTCTCTGTACTCATGAACGATCTTTATTATATGCTTGCTCTCAAATATGGTCTTAGCTAATCGTAGTGCTAGAGTACATCCATATTTCTCTAACCTCTCCTCTAGACATTGTACATCACCGTACTCGAGATCTTCTACAAGCTCTCTAGGTGCTAGACCTTCCTGAACTAGTCCTGTAACGAAGCTTACGAACTCTTCTTTTGGTGGTCTAAGACCTATCTTGTATGGTGATATTCTTCCTCTCACATATATTCTTCCTCCAACCATTCCTGTTCCAACATGTTTATCTGCTAGCTCTATCTCAATGTTGTTTCTAGCTGCTTCTAATCCTAGAACCATTATGACTCCTCCTGCCATGTACTCTCCAAGGTATTTGTCTACTCTTCCTCCAATTATGAGATAAGGCCTCTTATCTGCGTATTCTCTCATCAGTATTCCTACTCTAGTTCCAGCGTTTCCTCTCACATATATGTATCCTCCCTGAAATGCTTGTCCAAGTACGTCTCTAGCGTCTCCATGTATCACTATGTATCCTCCATGCATTGTGTCTCCGACATCATCCTCAGCATTGCCATAGACTATGATCTCTGTGTCCATGTTGAGGTTTCCTAGACAGTTTCCTGGAACACCATATATCTCCAGTGTTACTCCTCTTATTCTATGTCTAGCAATGTTTATTCCTATATATCTCTGACCGTACACGTTGAATATTCTTATCCTCTTGATACCTTTCAGAGCCTTCTCAAGTATGAGATTGTTAAGCTTCATTGAGGATAGTCCAGTAGCATCGATTACGTCTTCGCTAGAGGGAGCTTCCATCTTCATGAACTTGCATACTCTAGCGTTCGTAGGATCGTAGAAGAGTTCTACGTCTATGCTCGATCTTCCATAACGTATTACTCCTCTCTTAAAAGATGCTATAAAGTATCCTCCAGGTTCAAGAATCCACACTCTCGCATTTGGACTTATCTTACGTATCTGACATTCCTCACTTGCAACATAGTAATAGTCCTCGTCCTCTCCTACAGCTATAGGTCTAAGCTTCTGCTTATCTACAGCTGCTATAAGGTACAGATCATCATTATAGTATAGACCTATGGCTATAGCGAATGGCCCGTCTAGACGTACACCAAGGTACTTTATCGCTAGATCTCTATTCTCTTCACATCCTACTAGAAGCCTTGCAAGAGTCTCAGGATCTATAGAGTCCTCTCTGACGAGCTTATATGTTATAAATGCTATACATTCGCTATCTGTGCCTACAAAACCCTCGAAGTCGAGAGTATACTGTAGAAAGTTCATGTTTGAGCCGAATGAGCTTATGTCACCGTTATGTACGACAGCTATGTCAGATACTGAGAACGGGTGAGACCAGTATGGGTAGTATCCTGGAGAGTTGGTAGGCTGTCTAGTATGGCATACCCAGAGATCTCCACTATACTTATACACGTTGTAGAGGTCAGCTATAGGTCTAGGATAGCCTACGCCTTTGAACACCTTGACGTGTCTTCCCCATGCATATATTCTTCCTATGCGATTCATTTTCCAGAGCTCATCATTTATCTTAAGGATGTGTCTATCTATCTTCACAGGTTCATGACGTGGTTCAAGCTCGATCTCGACGTCTAGCACTTTTTCTGTCTCGATCTTTGTCCTTACTTCTCTAACATCTCCGATATCTTTCAATTTTTCTACAACCATCTTCAGGACATCTCTCTCTTGGCCACTCTTTATTATGAACGTCTGTGCAAGAAATGGCCCATCATCAACATTGAATACGGAGTAGCCAGACCCGTACCTAGATCCTCTAAACCTAACTAGATCTAGAGCCTCTACTACCTTCTCGCCATCTATCTTTGCTGCATGAGGTTTCCTTAATATTGCCAATATTCCACAAGCATCTTTGTAGAGTTGCACTATTCGATTCCTAGTGTTGAGAAGTATTTAATTATTATACTATCATGTTCTAAGTTCGTAACAGAGCTTCTCGTCAACTATTCTACGCACTATGACCTTCCTCTTAGTAAGCTCTTCTACCGCTTTCATCAAAGTTGAGAGTTTTATGCCTCTAAGCTTGGCCCAGGCTATCAGATCATCCTTGCTTATCAGTCCTCCCCTCTTCTTGATTAGCTCAACTATCTTCTCTGCAACGCTCTCCACATCTTCCTCAGCCTTCTCTACCTTTGTACTGCTCGTAGTCTTCTCTGTAGTCTCCTCGACAGTCTTCTCTTGAGCTGTGGCTTTCTTTTCCTGTCTTGAGGTCTCCTTCTTCTCCTCTTCTTCTCCTAGTAGGAATGCTGTTATTCCTAGACTACTAGGTTTCTCCTCGCTCTTCTTCTTTTTAGAGCGTGTAGGCAAGCACTCACCTCACGTAAATATGACAGAATCCTATATAAGCATGTGCTCGATATAACTGAACTGTTATAACTTATGAATACCACAACATGGATAATAGGCTCAGCATGGCCATACGTGAACTATGTTCCCCATCTTGGAAACTTGATAGGCTCAGCACTGAGCGCTGACGTATATGCAAGATACCTCAGGTTGAGAGGCGAGAAAGTGATATTTGTAAGTGGAAGCGATGTACATGGGACACCTATAGAGGTAGAAGCAAGAAAGCTGGGAGTAGATCCACAAGAATATTCCGAGATTATGCACAGAATAGTTAGCGAGCTCTTTAGAAGATGGAACATAAGTTATGATAACTACACATCGACTGAGTCTAAGATACATGTAAGATTTGTACAGGAATTCTTTCTTAAGCTCTACGAGAGAGGTCTAATATTTGAGAAGGAGGACGAACTTCCATACTGTCCAAAAGACAAGATATTCCTACCTGACAGATTCATAGTTGGCACCTGCCCATACTGTGGCTACTGGCCTGCCAGAGGTGATCAATGTGAGAAATGTGGATCACTTCTAGAGCCTAGACAGCTAATAGATCCTAGATGTGCAATATGTGGATCAGTACCTGAGTGGCGTAGAACTAAGCACTGGTATCTTGATCTAAAGAAGCTTGAACAAGATGTTCTCAAGTACATTGAGAGCAATGATAGGCTTCCAGAGAACGTCAAGACGATGAGCCTATCCATACTCAAGGCCGGTCTCAAGCCGAGAGCTATAACTAGAGACAACAAGTGGGGCATACCTGCACCATTTCCAGGTGCTGAAGGAAAGACGATATATGTCTGGTTCGAGGCTGTTCTAGGATACATATCTGCGACAATGGAGTACATGGAGAAGAGTGGTAGATCTGTTGAAGATGGATTAAGAATATGGAAAGATCCTAACACTAGAGTAGTCTTCTTCATAGGTAAAGATAACATTCCATTCCACTCTATAATACTTCCAGCACTGCTAATAGGCTCAGGCGAAGGATATGTACTACCATACACAATATCGGCGACAGAGTACCTCATGTATGAAGGTCAGAAGTTTAGCAAGAGTAATAGAGTTGGAATATGGATAGATGAGGCGTTAAAAATAATAGAGAATGTTGACTATTGGAGATTCATCTTAATATACATAAGACCTGAGACCAAGGACTCGAACTTCAGCTGGGACCAGGCTGTAGATATAGTGAACTCTATACTTAATGACACGATAGGAAACTTCATACATAGAGTACTGACATTGATAAAGAGGAGACTTGAAGGAGCTACTCCGAGAATAACGAAACTTGAGAGACAGGATGAAGATGTGAGAGATGAAGCTTTGAAAGTGTTTAGAGAGGTCGAGAACCTCTATCATCAGATAAGGCTGAGAGAAGCTCTACATAAGGCTGTAGATATAGCTAGAATAGGTAACAAGTACTTTAATGAGAGGAGGCCGTGGGACGTGTTAAAGAATGATAAAGAGCTTGGTAGCTCAATTCTGGGCATAGGTCTACATCTTGTAAAGATGCTAGCTCTAGCTCTCTACCCAGTAATACCTGAAAGCATGTCTAGACTCTGGAGAATGATAGGCTATGATAAGGACATAATCGAGCATGGATGGACTTCAGGGTATGAGCCAGTTCCTGAAGGACTTAAGCTAGGAGATGTAGCTCCTCTCTTCACAAAGATCGATAAAGAAGAGATAAAGCGTAGACTTGACTCATTAATGAAGGATAGAGCTGTAAGATGGAGTAGAAAGTTCCCATGGGAGCAGGTAGTTCTCTAGCTACTCGAGCATCTCGTTACGAGTCTTCAACTCTATGTATGTCTGTGCTAGACCTCTCTGAAGTATTCTCTTAGCAATACATGTCATTATCTCTACAAAGGCCTCAGCTGGAGTTAACGATCTTAGTTTTATACCTATGCTTTTAGCAACGTTTTTAGCTATCTCAGTACACTTTTGAAGATCTCTACATCTCATACAGTTCACTGGTGGCTGTCTACCTGTAACTATTATGAGTCCTGTTCTCTTATCTACGAATGCTCCCTTGTTATTAACTATGCTTATCATTACGCTATCATCATTAGCCATGATCTTATATACTAGAAATATGTTTGAAGCTAGAACATACTCACCATCTCCTCTTCTCTCTATCCATCCTGCTCTCATAAGAGTATTAAGATGTCTATAGAGGGTTGATCGAGGAATATGAAGCTTCTCTGCAAGAACTGCTGCTCGAGTAACTCCAAACACGATGAGCTTAAGTATGGGAAGTCTCTCTCTTACAAGAGCTACATCGAACATATCTTCTCTTAGAAGTCTTATTCTGCCGTTAGATGCTACAGGAGGCAATGTTGGAAAGCTTATTATCTCAGCTTCCATTCTCGACCATAGTAACTCTCTACGAAATGTTTAAGCACTACACTCTCAACTATTTTCTGAGTAGTGCTATCACTACTCCAACTACTATACCCACTAGAACTGGCCCTATCATCACTATGCTTAGTCCCGTCATTATTATATTTATCAATGACCATAATTTATCAAGATTACCTACGAAAGTCAGTATGAGCTTCTGAAGCGATATTCCGAGAGACCATATTCCTAGCAGTGTGCCAAGAACTATGAGAACTATTAATGCAAGTATGTACTTAGCTGCTTTTGTAGCAGCATAACCGATACCTATGCCTAGTAAGAACTCTATGAACATTACTAGATAAGTACTATAATGAGTCATCAATGTCGAAAATATCTGTGGAGCACCTACATGCATATCATCTTATATTATCTGCCCATTTTAAAACATGCTTCACCTACAGAAAGTATTATAATATAGCTCGAACATGATTATTAAAGTAACGTGTCTAGAAGACAGAAGAGAGAGCCAGCAGATAGATGTGCAGTATGTGGAAGAGAGTACTATCCTCTATCTAACATACTTCCCATCTGTCCAGACTGCATAAGAGAGAGGTTCAATCAGTGTAAGAACATGATATATCGTGCACATGAGCTTAGCCGAACCAGGTTCAGACTACCATATCCTCAGCCTCGTGTAGAAGGTGGTGTTAGATGTATATTCTGTGCAAGAGAATGTTCTCTATCTAGAGGTGACGTAGGTTACTGTGGTCTAACTATCGTGGATGAGAATGGTAGACTTAGAAGAATAGCTGGTAATAGCAGATGGGGGCTACTAGACTGGTACTATGATCCATTACCAACAAACTGTGTAGCAGAATGGTTCTGCCCAGCATCAACAGGACTAGGATATCCAAAATACTCAGTATCTGAGAGAGGACCAGAGGTAGGGTACTACAATCTCGCTGTCTTCTACGGATCCTGTAACTTGGACTGTCTATACTGCCAGAACTGGCAGTACAGGGAGTACCATCTTAATCTTATAAGCAAGCTAGTACATGTAGATGAGCTAGTAAAAGCTGCAGATAGTAGTCGTGTAACATGTGTATGCTATTTTGGTGGTGATCCAAGTAGTCAGATCGTTCATGCTCTCATAGCTTCTAAGAAGATGTTTGAGAATGCTCAGAAGAAGGGTAGGGTATTCAGAATATGTTGGGAGACTAATGGTCAGATAAGTCCAATATTTCTTAGACAGGTCATAGAGCTAAGTCTGAGATCTGGAGGTATAGTAAAGATAGATATAAAGGCTGGTACAGGAAACATGTATAGAGCTCTCACAGATGGTGAGTACAGTAATGTTCTGAGAACCATCAGAGAGGTTGCTAAGAGAGTCAAGGAGAGACCTGAGGTACCATTACTAACTATAAGTCTCCTAGTTGTTCCTGGATATGTTGATCATGTAGAGATAGAGAACGTCTGCAAGCTTGTTAACGAGCTTGGAGTAGATGTTCCAGTATCGTTTCTAGCATTTCACCCAGACTATCTTATGAGTGATCTTCCTCCAACAAGTCGAAGACATATGGATCTAGCATTAAGGATTGCCAGAGAGTATGGTATAGAAATGGTTAATGTTGGCAATAAGTGGCTTCTAGGCGATTACTACTAGTACTATGATTAACGTTAATTCTTAAAATACTTAGATAAGGACTGTAGATGTGCCTCTTGAGCGCATTGCAGAGTACAGGATTGCATTGCCAGCTAAGCAAGCATTCGACATCATAGCTAAGCTTGGAGAACTAGGCTATGTCATGCTTCCACCAAGACCAGCTGAGCTACCTGCACCACATATACCATCCGAGATAGCTGAGGCTGCTAGGAGATGTGATGAAGTTGCTAGAGAGTTATCAAAAGTGTTATCGACGTACAATGTTCCTCCTCCAGAAGCTCCAATAGAGATAAGCTTCACAAGCTTTCTAGACATGGCTCAGAAGGCCTCTGAGGAGGGATCAGAGATCCTTACTAGAGTAAATCAGTATCTCACGACGATTAACGAGGTATCTCAGGAGCTTACAACATTGAAGAGGTATCTCGAAGTTCTTGAGAGAGTAGGTCCTGTAGGATTACCAGAGTTCAGACATTTCAAGGTCGATCTAGTTCTTCTAGAGCCTACCGAGGTTGCAGATTTTAGGAAGTCTCTAGAGCTTCACAATGTTGAGGTAATAGTGTATGAGGGTGAGAAGCCTCTAGCAATAGTCATATACCCCGTCTGGCTTAAGGAGACTGTAGAGAGCATATATAGAGTATTCAACAAGAGTCCCATAGAGCTACCTAGAGAGCAAGCATCACCAAGTGCGCTAAAGGAGAGAGTAGCACAGCTTGAGCGTAGGTTAGAGGAGCTGAATAATGATCTTAACAGGTACCTACTTAACATAAGAGACAGATTGTACCGTGTAACTGAGGCAGCTAACGCAGTAATGCAGATAATTAGACAGTACACGGACACTGTGATACCTGAAGGAGAGGAGGTCAGGACTAGGCTTAACGAGCTTAGAAGAAGCATAGAGGAGGCTAAGAGGAGGCTAGAAGAGGTTGAGGCACTTCTCGTAGCTATATCCTCGATGGTTAAGAGAAAGATAGAGAAGATAGAGGTGACGACTCTGAGAGTAAGGATCTTTGTTGTTAAAGGAGACCTAAAGATGGATACTATATCGAAGTATCCGAACATAATTGAAGATGCTGGAGAAGGCGTGAAGATAGTCATGATATTTGAGGCACCGCCAGAGCTTACACCACAGGACATTGTTAGAGCTGGAGTATGCGTAGAGATACCTAGAGAATATTTACAGGATCTGAAGAGTGCTCTTAACATAGTTGCAAGAGAGAGAGACGAGCTCAAGAACAGGATAAGAGATCTAGAGAAGGAGCTTGACGCATTTGTGAAACAGTTCAACAAGGTCTCAGTATATGGTATAGAGAACCTAGATAAGGCAGGTCCTGACACTGTCACCGTCATAGCGCAGTTAAGATTGAAAGATGTGAGAGATTTCGAGAGAGCACTAGCAGACATATTAACAAAGCTCGCAGTACATGCAGAAGTAAGAAGATACAGCAAGTATGCCTATATACCTGAGGTACCTAAGGAGAGAGCACCAACATATGAGACCTATCCGAGACCTATAGATGTCCTCAAGAAGATAGTGTACTGGTATGGAATACCTAAGTATGGAGAGGTATCACCAGTACCAATAGCATGGTGGTTCTTCCCACTATTCTACGGCTGGATGTTCCCAGACGTTGGACATG
>JAADCU010000117.1 GCA_013154355.1 Thermoproteota archaeon
ATAATAGCAACAGAGTTATTAGCAATATCATTATCGCTATTCCTAGATAAATACTCACTATTCTAATACTGGTAACGACTGTAGCAATACCGGAACCGGTTAAGAGACCAATAATATGTGATAAAGATCTCTCACGAGCATCAAAATACTTACTAAGAAAAACATCAACAAATCTACAAGCACGTTCATCACCTTCTTTACACTTCCTGACAGCATCCTCTAACCATCTTGGGACTTCGCTAGACATTGCGTAGACTTACCGAGAACCTCAATAAAAGCTTTACTCTCCCAAAATACTTATTATCGTCTTAAGAAGACAAGTTTACCAAAAGAACAATTTCAATGCTTGACATATCCTACATATCTTGTTGATATTAAACTCACATATTTTGCAGATATTAGGAATAGAATGAAGACCTCTCAATTCTTATGACTCTCTAAGGAGAAGTATGGGATTGAAAACTTGTATATTATATTGAGTAATATCTCTGTTATAGGACTTCTTGCCTTATAGAGTACTAGTTATAAACTGGTATTAATCGGTTATTACTTGATGACTAGTGCGGATAGTATGGATTTTAGAGAGCTTTGTTTAGAGGATAGTGAACGTGTAAGAAAGCTTCAGAAACTTGGTAGATCCTTGTATGTAGCATTACCAAATTGTTTAAAAATAATTTTTAATCTTACAGAGGGGTCACGTGTGAAAATAATTGTAGAGAATGTAGATAAGGAGAGGAGAGAGGCGATGCTACGTCTCATAGTAGTTAGGTAAACCTATTTTGGTTCACACTTGGAAATGTTCGGTATTCTCTAGTATTGTGCTTTCTTGGTGCCCCGGCCGGGATTTGAACCCGGGTCACGGGCTCGAAAGGCCCGCATACTTGACCGGGCTATACTACCGGGGCTCTTCTTTTCTGCATTATTCTTCACTATGCGGATTTTTAAAAGCTTTCTCTTGCCTAGTACTTGATATATGGTGTTCAAGTGCTCTGTTCCTGATATATGGACTGTTGAGCCAGCTGTATTCTTTATGGGAAATAAATATCATCCATGTGCTGTACTAGTACCTCTTGATGATGAGATTGGTAAAGAGATTATTCGACATGTAGTAGATATGGGTGTAGCTATCGCTGGATTCTGTAAGACTGCTAATATAGGGCTTGAGAAGGTCATATGTAATGTGTTAGCTAATCCTAATATAAGATGGATAGTTGTTGCAGGACGTGAGAACCCTGGACATAGATCAGGAAAAGCTATAGTAATGTTATCAAGATATGGAGTGGATCCGCAGACTAGAAGAATAATGTGCGGATCAGAACCATGTAGAGATATACCTACAGGATATATACCAAATCTGCCACTACACGCAATAGAAAGATTTAGAAGACAGATAAAGGTCGTAGATGTACTAATAGATGGTAAAGAAGTAACAGAAGAAAATGTTCTAGAACTAACATGTATGGCAGTATATGGAACAATACAAGAACCAAAGAATATGATTAAAATGTACATCAAAGGAGTAGAATATAGACTCTTTGATCCAGGAGCATTCGACTCAAAACCATTCAAAGTAACTATAACAGATAAAGATAGTATCATAGAATCTGTAGGAGAAGATCACGTCTTCATCAGAGCTTACAATATTGAAGAAGTAGAGAAAGAACTTAAGAAACTTATTAAAAATAACTTTAGAAGAAACATACTAATAATCTATGGAAAAGTGAAGAGAGAACTAGATAATCCTAAGATTGAGCTTATTAAAGGAACTGATCATATAATGATTATTGAGAACTATTTAGAATCAACTATCCTACGTATAATGTTCATAAATAGCATAGGGCTAGAGAGACTTATAAGTTTTATAAGAGAAACATATGAAAAGTATATGAACTCTCTAATTATAGTTCATGTTCCAAAGATAGTACTAGATAAGTGAATTTATATATGCCATATTACTATTATATCTCCTATCTTAACAACTTTATCTACAGATTCTATAAATATATCATCTTTTAAGGAAGTTTGCTTACATAGTTTACCTGATATCTTATTCCTATGATAATCTATTATCGTGATCTCGTCTGATAGATCTAGTTCATCAAGTATATCCGCGTCTAGTAGTTTTCTAATGTTTCTACATATGCTGTCTTTTAAGGTCTGAAGGATCTTGTAGTTTATTTCTATAAGTCTTTTAATAGATATCCTTCTAATTCTTCTAAGTAATGTATCTACTAGTTCTGTAGATATTGTGAGAGGGTATAGCATTTTTCTTATTATATAGTTTAATTGAAGATCTGTTACTAATTTAAGCTTTACCTTTATATCATCGTAAGAATCTATTCTCAAGTTATAATATGATGTATCTATCTTATCTAGAAGATCTAGGACGAGTATAGGTAATCTTCTAAATGTTATGACTAGATATTGAAGATTCTCTATATCTATCTCCTCTAGAGCGATTATGTAGGATAAGTAATCAAGCTCATTCTCTAGCGTATAGGTTCTTATGGAGGAGATCGCTATGCCTGTTAAAAAGAGGTACTGTTTTTCCGATTTTACTCTCTTAGCTATCTCATAGAGTCTATATAGGACCTTTCTTACAATTTCTCTATTTTGAAGATTCTTCGTATCTATATTGAGGTAGCTTAATAGTGATAATATACGTTCCTCGTCTTGTCTTAGAGCAGATTCTACTAGATTTCTCATTATGATTTTATCATCTTCGGCTATCATACACTTAAGCTAGTACTACTAGATATTATAGTTCAAACCTGTATAGAGTTATCTACTGTTTTTCGAAACTTTTACCTTTCCTAAGAACATTATCTATAATTAGCATTATCTCTTTCCCATCTCTATCTCTGTTAACAATCTCTAGAGATCTTCCTTGAAAGAGATCTCTAGGATCCATCTTTAAATTATCTAACTTCTCTACAACGATCTCTTGATAACGTACTAATCTTAGAGCTCCTGTTGGACAGGAATCTGCGCAGAGACCACAGAATATACATCGAGAGTAATCTACTCCTGGGATATATATTCCACGTTCATAGATCATAAATATGGCGTCTGCCGGACATATTTTTACACACTGTCTACATCCAACACACTTCTCATAGTTGAAAAGTATGACTCCTCTATAGTTTTCCGGTATCTCTCTATACTCATCTGGAAAATTTACGCTAAGTCTCCTAGGTTTAAGTACATGTTTTAGTGCTTCAATTAGTGGACCTACGATATCTTTCATGATATTATTCTCCTATATATTTCTTCTAGGTTGAGTTTCTTAATGTTTCTTCTCCACCAGTCTACTAGACCTATATCTTCAGGATCATATCTAGGTATTACATGTACATGAAAGTGCATTATCTCCTGGTTAGCTGCTCTGCCAGCGTTATGTATGATGTTGATTCCTGATGCTCCAAGCTTGTTTATTAATAGTTTTGATACTTCTCGAACGGCTGTAAATACTGCACTTATAGTATCGTTATCAGCTTCAAGAATGTTCTCAACATGCTTCTTAGGAACTACCAGAGTATGTCCAGGATTTATTGGATTTATGTCTAAGAAGGCTATGCACTCATTGTTCTCATATATCTTGTAAGCTTTCAATTCTCCCTTAACTATCTTGCAGAATATGCACTCGCTCACGCTAGGAAGTAGGCTATCGAGAATTTTAGCATTATGTATACTTCTCCTAGAGTAAGAATAAGTATAGAAAGAATATTATCTCAGTATAGCAAAAAGTTTATAAGGAACCTAAGAGGTATAAAGAACATAATGTTCATAGACACTGGGAAAGCCTACATGTTGAGGAGACATAGCTGTTTTCTAGCTAGACTACTCAACATTATAGACAAGATGAGCAGAAACTTAGGAAGAGACCCATACACGAGAGAGGTCCTCACAAAGATAAGAGCATGGGGTCATGGACATAGGATGCTCAAGCTTGCACATGCTCTAGGCCTAGTAGAGAGATATGAGGACATACTAGTGAGAGGAAAGAGCAAGATAAGAGTAGTATTTAACAAGGTAACAAAACTAGGCTACATGCTACTGCAGATATATAGACTACTCAACAAAGAAGACGAAGAAGCAGAAAGCAACGATGACGATGATAATTAAACCATAACTATCACATATGTTCAAGATCTAACGGAGCTTTTACCCTAGCAATAATTCTCATTCGATTCTTACACTCTCATTCAATTACATTTTATGGCAGGTGCTTTTGTTGTTTTGTTTTTGCGGAGAGCGTTACCAATCTTTAGTAACGAGGCTTGCGCCTCTAACGTACCTGACGAAAGGAGAATTGAAGGATCTTTACTTATATATCCCCTACATCTTAATTCTCTATGCCTTATGCTAAGAGGATTATCCCTTGCCTAGATGTTGATAAGAATGTTGTTGTTAAGGGTGTGAAGTTTGAGAATTTGAGAATTGTTGGTGATCCTGTTGAGCTTGCTGCTAGGTATGAGGAGGAGGGTGCTGATGAGCTTGTTATTCTTGATGTTACTGCTAGTGTAGAAGGTAGGAAGACGTTTATTGAGACTGTTCGTAATGTATGTTCTACAGTTACCATTCCTGTAACTGTTGGAGGTGGTATTAAGACTCTTGAAGATGCTTCAAGACTATTTGATGCTGGCGCTGATAAGGTGAGCATAAACACGGGCGCTGTACAGAGACCCGAACTTATTAGCGAGATAGCTCGTGAATATGGTAGACAGGCAACAGTTGTAGCTATAGATGCTAAGAGAAGAGGAGACTCATGGGAAGTATATATAAAGGCTGGCAAAGTACCGACGGGACTAGACGCTATAGAGTGGGCTAGAGAGGCTGTAAGAAGAGGTGCAGGAGAGCTATTAGTGACAAGCATAGATGCAGATGGAACAAAACAGGGATACGACATAGAGCTCTACAAGAAATTGAAGGAAGCCGTGACAGTACCAGTAATAGCATCAGGAGGAGCAGGAACAATAGAACACTTCTACCAAGTACTCCAAATAGCAGATGCAGCACTAGCAGCAAGCC
>JAADCU010000049.1 GCA_013154355.1 Thermoproteota archaeon
GGAAATCGTGTGTCCGCTGGACTGACCCAACATGCCTCAGCTTTTGCCCAGGCAGCTTCTAGCGTGGTGTAAAGTATGAGATATCTAACATTTAACGGTGCTAGAGAGGTTTCTTTACGGATCTCGTCTAAGTTATGGAGAAATCTTTCAAACCATTCGCGATAGAACTGTCTAGCTTTCTCTATATGGTCTCTATCATATGCTTCGTATCTTGTATCAAAGATGTTGAGCACATTTACATACTCTGAGCGTAGGTCATCTAGACCCTTGATGTATGTTGATATTGTCCTCTCTATGGTAGATGCGAACCTATCCGCTCTCCTAACAAGTTCTCTTATATGTTCGGGTATAGCCTGTCCTAGGAATGTATTTACAGCTCGTCTACTTAGCTCCTCATGTTCGCTTAATACTAGGCCCTTATGTGGGGGATCGTGGAGTAGTGCCCATATTTTTGCTGTTATGAAATCTTCGTAACTGATGCTCATGGCTAATTATGGTACTTAACTTTCTCATCATTCTTATAAGCATTTTTACTCGGACACTCAATGTATATTCTACAGAATCCTTTTCCGATAGTTTCTCTTCCTCCTAGCTGGATAACTCCTCTATGTAACTTATCTAGCACAGTATCTAGCATTGGCTCAACATCTCTGAAATATGCTAACGCTGCTATAAAGAACGTGTCTCTAGGAGCATACTCCTCGCACCATAGTGCACCTTCTTCAACTCTCTTCAGTAGATATAGTTTGTCCTTCATCGCTATCCTGTAGACCTTGATATTGTAGCAGCTCGTGAGCTCTGCAAACTTTCTATTATCCATCTCTACTAGTCTCACGCTCTTAGCTACATTCTCACTGTCGTCTACGGAGAAGGATCTCAGGAACTCATTAAATGCCTCTACTACCCTATTACCAGTTCTAAGTGAGAGATAATGTAGCTCGTTACCCATCTTTATACTTATTCTCTCGATATCGACAGCATCTTTCATAGATATGTCTAGCGTCCTATTTGATAGAGATAGCATTCTCAGCGCCTTCTCTATACAGTACCTCGACGTTACGTAGATTCTTCTATCCCTACAAGATAGAGGATAAAGTAGCAAGTATGCATCCGTGAAGAACACGTTTCCAGACCGAGGCTGGACTCTCAGACGAGCTATCTCTCCTATATGGTCACCTAGTAATGCAGAGTCATCTATAGAGGGCAGGGATCTCAGTACTGTTCTGAAGGCTCCTCTAATAGAGGTTGATGGTATCATCGGAAGCCCCTCCGTATCTCTCTGTACTGGTAGGTCTACAGCTCTGCTAGATCTTCCTGATCCTACGTGAAGTGGGGTTAGGGTCCTTATTAGGACTAACCTTGCCTTTAACATTACTTACATGATATGGTACTGTGAAGTTTATAAGTGTATCCTAGATGAAGTATTTAAAAATCCTAGAACGTCATAGTTCACAGTGTGTCACAAACAGCTGCTAGTGAGATGGTAAGACTGTATGAGCATGGTAAGCTAATATTCTTCAAGGCTAGGACTCCTCTACATGTAGGCGTTGGAAGGACCTATGGTGAGGCAGTTGACCTACCTGTCCAGAGGGACGAGCATGGTCTACCTGTCATATGGGCCAGCAGCGTGAAGGGTGCTCTCAGAGCTTCTAAGTACCTCTTATTTAGAGGCGAGAGAGTTGATAGATGTCTAGACTATGTTTATGGTCCTTCAGAACCATCTGAGGAGTCTCAATTTGCATCGAGCATATCTATACTTGATGCTAGGCTTCTCATAATGCCTGTGAGAAGCTTGAGAGGAGTATATGCATACGCGACCTCTCCCATGTTATTAGAGTACTTGAAAACGTACCTAGACATATTGATCTCATGTTGTGGAGATAGTGATAGACTTAGCAACCTCTGCAGAGAGATCTCGAATCTTGTGAATAGCGTAGGGAGGTCTCTAGATGGAGCTTGTGCTCTAGTATCGAGCAGTTCTCGGAGAAATCTCTCTGTGAATAATGTGTTAATACTTAATGAATGTTTTATAGGAAATGTTAAAGAGCTTGAGAGAGATAGTGTTAATATTATTAATAACTTATCTTCAATCATATTTAGGAGCTCTGAGCTTATTGAGCGTATAGTCATTCTTAGAGACGATATTCTTATGAGACTAGTAAATAAGAGTATGATAGTTGTGAACAGGGTAAAACTCGATTATGAGACTAAGACTGTCAAGACTGGACCATGGTCTGAGGAGTATGTTCCCCGAGGATCAGTCTTTGTTTCGGCAGTGATGTATTCTAGACCTAGGTTCTGTATAGGAAACGATTTCTCAGAACTTAGGAGGAAGGCTAATGAGGCATGTATGAAGGTTCTCGAGAGAAGGGCTTGTAGAGATATCTGTGATCGTAGCTGCGATATATGGAGTATATTTATAGATCCTGGAAAATATATGATACTTGGAGGACACGAGACTATAGGTAAAGGTATAGTGGAGGTGGTGACGATATGAGCAGGAACATCTCAGAGATGGTTGTATCGGAAGACATAGTAGCTCTCAAGGTAGCAAAAATCATTAACAACATAGTAAACATATTCAAAGACGAGGGAGTTCTCAAACATTTTAGAACACGTGCAAGACAGCTATATGAAGCACTAGTATATCAGGGACTGTATCAGATAACTGCATACTGTGCTGGAAAGGCAGGATATGCAGAGCTCATGAACGTCTATAATACATTAACTAGACCTACAGAACTCAGAGAAGCCTTATCGAAGATAAAGGACGATGAGGGCAGATCCTATGCCCTGTACGGTGCAGTCCTTCTGAGGGTTCTCACAGATGTCTGCAATCTTGAGGATCTATCTAAACTTGATATTGATAAGCTACTAGAGAAACTAATAGAGGAGCAATATCTCGAACAGGTTGCCTACATGGTCGCTAAATGGATTAAGCTATGTGCTGAAGCATTAATAAAAAGAGAGGAGAGACAATGAGTACTCTCCTTCTAGAGCTCAAGCTCACTAATGAGACTCCTTTCTTCCTTGGTAGCTTTGATGCTCAGTTTCATGAGAATGATGCATTTAGGACACAGTCACTGAAGGGATTATGGAGATGGTGGACAAGAGCATTAATAGGAGGCGTATTATATGACTCTGGCGTTAGGGGAGGCGCTCTCATTAGGAGAACTATAGACCTTACAGGCGAGCTACTTGGATCAACAGGAAAGTGCTCAGTCTTCAGAGTAGTTGCTGAGTACAGGCTAGACAGATCTAAGATAGGGATCTGCAGAAGGAGAAGCAGAGAAGGCTTATGTAATCTTCAGAGAGTTACATTACTAACTTTGAATAGAGATATAATGTTCATAAACTCAGGAGGATTAGAAGTTTATTTAAAAATTTATCAGTACAGGAGAGGAAGAGAACACAGCATCGAGCTCGGTCTTCTATCTCTCATACTAGGCCTCTCCCTATCCGGACTAGGAAAGATGAGTAGAAGATGTGTAGGAACGTTCAAGATCTCTGGTAGAGATCATGTGGGCATCCTCAGCCAGTATCTCAGAGGTAGCCTAGGTCCTGAAGATCTAAAGAAACTGATCGAACATGCCTACACCGCGGCTGCAAGATACTGCCAGACCAGTCCAAGAAGGCTGATAGTATCCTCAAACGATATACCACCATTTCCAGTACTATCTAAGAGCCTTGTAAACTGTTCAAATATTATAAATAGAATACTCTGTACAAGATTCAACATCTCACCACCATCTGCATTAAGCAACAACATGTTCCCCATAACATGTATATACTATATTCCCTGTAGATTAAATCTGAATACTCTACTAACGTTACAGGACTTCTTCATGAGAGCTAGAAGAATAGACAACTACTATGGCAGGAACAGACCACCACACTGGTTCGACCTCTTCAGGACCAGGCTAGGCAGGAACGACATATGTAAAGCATGGATACTTGGACTACCACGCTCTCAGAAAGGGACAGGATACATAGCACCTGACATCGAAAGGAGAGCATCACCATTCATAGTATCATCACATGTTGATCACAGCACATTAACTATCTTAGTATCTTCAGATTGGCCAAGCAACATAGACTGGAGAGGAAGGTACTCGAGGACCCGTATAAGGGTTACGTCTGACGAGATCCTTATAGATAGTATAGATGGATTAGCATACCTCGAAAGCTACGTACAGAAAACGCTGAGAACTAGAACGGTGAGAATATGGCCATGATATGTACGTTAGTAGAATCTGCTAGACAGCTCTCAAGGATAAGTAATCTGAAGGAGATCAACATAGAATCGATAGTGAGATTATGCGCGGTAGAGTTTCTGAAAGCTAGAGCATTAGGAAAAGAGAAAGAATCAACACACATTAAAATGGAGATCCTTAAAAATATAGTAGAAAAATATTCAAAAACTAACGAATCACTACTCAGACTCCTATCAGAAGCAAACAACATAATGACAAGCATTAGAAAAACATTAGAAGAGAAGAGATACGACATAATAGACATACCAATAATAACGAAGACAAGACTACTCATAGGATTAAGTGAGCAATCATTCACAAGACCAATATGCGACCTAGGTCTATCCTGGGACCCCTACCTGAACCTACCCTACATACCTGCAAGCACCCTCAAAGGAGCATTGAGATCATACATGGAGAGAAGCGGACTAACTAGAAAACAGGTAGATGAGCTGTTAGGATCTCATGAAGAAGGATTGAAGGTAGTCTTCGTAGACTCATACCCAATACACTTGAAAGATAGGTTACTAACAATAGAAGTCACAACACCAATCTATCAAGAACAGAAAGGAACAATAAGAGAACATGAAGCAAGACCAGTACCAATACACTATATAGCAGTAGAGAAAGGAGTAACATTCAGACTCATAGTAGGAATAAGAGACATAGATCCACAAAAACGAGAACTAATAAACAAATTCATACTAGAAACACTAAAAGAAGGCATAGGAGCAAAAACCTTATTAGGATACGGAATACTAG
>JAADCU010000080.1 GCA_013154355.1 Thermoproteota archaeon
AGAGTTCTTTTAGAAAGATGATGAGTTACAGCTGGGTATGAACGATGATTAATAATCCCCTAGCTGATCACTGACGTGGTACCATGACGGTTGGAGATCCGGTTGCAGGATATTGACCACCCGGCGGATATCCAAGACTTTGCATTCTTTTGATAGATCTTCTAGCTCCTATAAAAACTAGGATCCATGCTATGAATGATAAAACAGGGATGAATATTCCAATTATAAATAATATACCTGCTGTATGAAAGAGATTCTCACCAGTTATATCTTTTAGTTTAAACATTCCAATTATGATACCTATATAACCTATTATCAATAATACTATACTCGAATAGAACGTTACGGACATTGCGATCCCAAGGCCTATGAGACCAGCGCTAGGGTATGCATACGATGAAAACGCAATGAGAGAGTATCCTACCAGTATTAGGAATATAGCAAACAGAATAATGCTACCTCCTAGACCTATCAGCACAAGTTTCGCAGGAGTCTTAAAACGCTGTTCATCATATTTGCGGATTCTTAAAAATCCCGGAACTAAAAAGGCTATAAAAGATGCTGCAGATAGCGCCTCTCCCGTAGCTCCTACTGCAATTAATGCAAAGAAGAGGTTAATGATTTGTGTTATGAAAAACTCGATCATGAGTATTATCGAGCTGCCTATGAGTATGGACGCTATTATGTAGAGTAAGGCTGCGATTTTTATTTTTTTCAGACCTTCTATTAACAGCTGACTTGTGAACATGTCTGTCTCTAACTGAAGTTCCTTAGTAACTTTTAAGTATTATCAAAGTATAGTAATGTAGAATAACTATAAAGTTAGTCTAATAGACATATGAGACATGCACTTACTAAAATTATACCAAAGCGCGATAATCATGAAATAGTATAAAGCGTTAAGGGCTGATTACTATTTTTAGAAAAAATTAAACACTAGCTTTTGAAGGAGTTTTTATACGTTCAAGTATTTTAAGAGCCTCGGATATCGTTATTGGAAGTTCGTTAATGCTCGTTATCCTTCTCCTTATTGCTATCTCGAAAAGGTGAGCTATTCTTGTTAGCCTTAAGCCGCATTTTTGTCTTAATGTGTATGGGTCACGCAAAAGTTCGTCTCTTGGTCCTTTAGCTACTATTTTGCCGTCTCTTATGACGTATACGTAGTCTGAGTATAGTGCTGCTATGTCGATGTCCTGTGTTGAGAATATTATTGTTATGTTTTTTCTTTTAGCTATGTCAGTTACGAGGTCCATGAGTTTTATGCATCCGACTGGGTCTAGTCCTAGTGTTGGTTCGTCAAGTAGTAGTATTTCTGGTTCTAGTATTAGTGCGGATGCTATTGATACTCTCTTTTTCTGACCGAAGCTGAGCTCGTCTATTCCTCTATCTAGTAGCTTCTCTATTTCTAATATCCTTGCTACTTCTATTATCTTCTCTTCTATTTCCTTCTCTGATAGTCCTCTAGCTATCAGTGGAATTGAAAGCTCTTCTCTCACGGTCGGCATCAATAGATGAGTCTCAGGATCTTGTAGTACTAGACCAACTTTCTCTCTAATTCTTTTAACATTTTTTCTATTCAACTCTATGTCACAGATCTTTACAGTACCTTTCTGATGAATCACTATTCCAGCTAGAACCTTGAGTAGAGTAGTCTTACCTGAACCATTCACGCCCAGGAGAGCAACTATGCTTCCTTTCTCCACGTTCATGTCTATCTCACGTAGTGTCCAGTCATCACTTGTCCTATATTTGAACCACATATCTGCTACCTCTATAACACGTGGCATAGTAACGCTAGAGCTAGTATTCCTGATAACATGGATATTATCAGAACGACATCATCGATAGTGAATCTGATGTTTAGAGGTATCTTGACTCCATACCCAGTTATGTCTATTCCTCTCGAGCTCAATGCTGCTGTTATATCGTCTACTGCTCTCTCTAGTAGTGGTACTGCTCTTCTCTTCAATACATCTATAGAGAACTTGACCTTATTAACTGTTCCCTTAATATAAGATTCATGAACTTTTAAACTTGTTTTAAAACTTTCCATTATATCTACTACTTTTCTAAATATTAGGAAGGTTGTTAAGAACATCATGGTTAATGAGTTTCCAAAGAACATTCTCACCATATATGTTAACGATGTTACAGGTAGAGTAAGTATCAGAGAGATATATAACATACCTATTATGAAGACTCTCAATATTAATAGTTGAACTTCACTATAGAGTCCGCATATTAGCATTGATAAGGCTATTGCTGATAATGTTAGTCCTATAGTACCCATATATGCTAAGTATCTATCTCTCTCCTTATGTGATAGAATAACAGCTAGAGCAGATGCTAGACTAATTCCTGATAAGCCTAGTAGGAACATTCTTGAGCTAGTGAGAAATATTATTACAAATATTAGTAGAAATAGTATTGCTCTAGCTATTACTGCACTCTTCTTCTTAGTGACCTTTCTTAGTACATATCCTATTCCAAGACCTATAAAGAACATTATTGGTACTAGCTGATCATAATCGATTACAAACGTCATAGCTTATCACCTACTATGTATCCTATTATTATACCAACTATTAATGGTAGTACTATGGCTATAAAATCAGCTACAGGATCAGGAAGAAGCTGCCATATCTTTAAATGAAGAATCTTCGTTGCAGCTATGTCCTCTGGCTCCTCTAAGTTTATTCCAGCTACTCCTAGTGCTGTAACTATTATCGCTGTTATTACTGCTATGATAGCGAACATTAACAGTATTACTTTTCTACCCCTCTGCACATGTGTTAGCTGAGGTTCAAGATTTTAGAGTTTTCACTACTTTCTCAATTGAAAAATAGTAAAAATGTTAAATTTTGAAACCATTGGTAGAAAGTCATGCATCTTGCAGATGGAACACTACCACCGTTACATTGTGCAATATACTTTGCGATAGTGATACCAATAGTTCTATATGGCATAGTTAAGCTGAGAGAGAACATAAGAAAGTACGGTACTGAGTATGTCAAACTATTTCTACTTCTCATGGCTATAGTGTTCGTACTCAGTGGATGGCACATACCTGTACCAGTAGCAGGATCCTGTTCACATCCATGTGGAACGCCACTAGCAGGGCTAATACTTTCAATTCCAGAGATATTCCTCATGTCGTTCTGCGTCCTGATACTACAAGCACTCTACGGGCATGGAGGATTCACCACACTAGGAGCAAATACGCTGTCTCTAGCACTAATACCAGCAGTACTAAGCCATTTTGTGAGAAAGATAGTACTAAAGATGGATAAGGGACCAGCAAGAAGTGCAATACTATTCATAAGTGGAGTAGTAGGAGATCTTGGAGTATACCTAACAACATCGATAGAACTAGCACTAGCATGGGGACATACAATCACAAAAATATTACAATTAATAGGAACAATATTCATGCTATACATGCCAGTACAGTTCCCAATATCACTAATAGATGGTATAGTAAATATGAAGCTCTTCGATTACATAATAAACAGGTTCGACATAACTAAGGAGATACTACATATAGTACCTATGCAACAGAAAACATAAGATAATTCTCAAAAACATTGTACAATAATGTAAAAAGTGGAGTTCTCCCTAATAGTACCACTATTAACACCATACGATAAGAACCTGGAAATAGATTTTCAATCATTAATAACTCACTGTAAAATACTTCAAAAATATGTTGATAAGATATTCATATTTGGAACATCAGGAGAATGGCCATGCATAACGATAGACGAGAAAATTAAAACACTTGAAAAAATAATAGAAGAAATTACTATAGAAAAACTAATAGTTGGAGTTCACTCATTCAACATTAAAGATACTATAAAACTCGTAGAAGAATGTAAAAGAATAAACATAAGATCAATAATAAGTCTACCGCCAATATATTATAAACCTTCAAGAGAAGACTTCATAAAATACTATGAGACTCTAAGTGAGAGATTTGAGAACGAGGTACTACTATACATATATCCAGACGTACAGGGATATACTGTACCTGGAGAGTGGATTCTAGAATTATTAGATAAGTGTGGTAACATTACAGGAATAAAGATGACAAGTAGAGATTATAAATATGTACTAAACTTAATGAAAAGTGTAAAAAAGTATAAGCATAATGTTAAGATATATGTAGGAAATGGTTATTATACGTTAATACATAAGTTAGCAGGAGGGGATGGCGTAATTGATATATTTCTGAACATAGCTCCAGGACTGTACAGAGAAGCTATCACGAGAAATAATGTAGAGCTTCATAAAAAGATAATAAAGATCTACGAGATATGTAGAGATATCTCACTTATAAAAACATGTAAATCAATATTAAAGATGACTAAGATATATAGCACAGACCTAACAAGGTTCATAAGTAGAGAAGTCTCAGAAGATATCGTGGAAGAATTAATAAGAGAGATAGGAGAGTACTTAATCACGTGATGAGGAGTGAATCATCAGAAATGATGAAGAAGGGCACGAGCACTGATATCAAGTGAAGAATTTTTAAATACAAGAGAAAGGTCTTCTAGAGATGATGTAATATTGGTATTTCATCTCTGTATTATTAATGGAATAGAGTAGACTTCTGATGATTGTGTTTCAATGCGTTTTTGTATTTCTTCAATAAACTTTTTAGGATCTTTAGGCGATATTATATATTTTCTACCATCTTTAAACTCGATATATACGACGTTATGTCTTCTACATGCTTTTACACGACATGTGCCTATATCTTTCACGTCTACTATCATGTCCCATCCAAAGAATCCTTTATTTCCATACATTAGTATTCCAAACTTTACCTTGTCAAGCAGGCGAATCTCTTTTATGTCTTGTATTTTTCCAATGACTTGTTTTCTAGCAATATATTTTACAACTATATTATCACCCTCGACATATGCATCAATTGGAACCCATAGAACAAGCATGAGTGTAAGAATCAGAAATATTAATCCATAAGCAAGATAGAGGATGAAACCATG
>JAADCU010000024.1 GCA_013154355.1 Thermoproteota archaeon
AAAGCAGACGCACTATACTACATGACTTTATGCTGGTGTTGTGGAGGTGGAAGATTAAGTTTCAAGATAAAGTATGGTGACGATTATAAGTATTCTCAAGTACTTGATCTAGTAAGAAAATACAAGCTTATAAACATTTTAACAAACAGTGACGTCGCAGAATACATAGCAAGATCAGATCGTAGATTTATAACATTTTTCTATAAAAGAACTGAAGAAAAGTTGTGTGAATTATCAGAAAATGCTCTACAAGTAGCAGATATCATAAGAAGATTTAAAATATATGAAACTCTTACAGAAGGTGACGTAAATACGCTGCTTTACTCTTCCATAATGATAAATACACTTCTTAGAAAGATAGTAAGATCAATCTACAAGGCTAGACTAGCAATATTCGAACTTGTAAAGACAGGACTCTTAGTAACATGTCTCTGGTCACCGTACGAGGGACTACCACACATGTATAGAATACCACATTACTCAATAAATATTTGGCAAAGAACAAAACTGATCTAGCAACTAATCTTGCATAAGTGTAGGAACTGGAACCATGTCGTGACATCTGCTGGATCTACATGTCGTATGTTGATATGATGTGTTTATGAGAATTGGTGCGGCCGCCGGGATTTGAACCCGGGTTCAGCGGCTGTCTCTGCGGGGGTGGGCGGCTATGTTAGCCTTACTTGTCTATCTATATAAGTTTTTCTCTACGTAGATGCATGACGGTAAGGTTTTTAAAGAATAGAGAGATCAGAGTACGAGCACGCGGCCGTAGTCTAGCCTGGTCTAGGATGGCGGCCTTCCGTGCGGGGGTGGGCGGCCTCTTTCTTGATCTTCACAAAGTTATGCTTATATTAGCTTATTATTCATCTCTAACACGTGAGCGAGGAGATAGACGCTTTAAAGAGTTTTGTATCCGATATCATAGATGCAATAGTAATTCTCAGCTATATATGTTATAGACATGATCTCTATCAGAATTATGAAGCTACCCTTCTAGATATAAAGAGGGTAAAAAACATATTAGCTAAGTATGATATAACTCTTGAATATCTTCCAGATCTCGATGAAATATTGAGAGAGCTTGAAAAAGGTACGACTCCCTATAATAAGACGTTTAATCTTATTAAGAAGCTTAAACACCTTGTAATAGATCGTATAGAGAAGATGAGTCTATAATCTACTTGACATAGCTTTTAAGAACATCTTCAAGCTTCTTAAGAGCCTTCTCATGTCTAAGAATAGACGAGCCTAATCTCTTACCTTTACCAACCTCATTAAGTATACTATGGAACGTATCATCATCTATGACTTCTACAAACCTATCTTTAAGATCTAGCTCCTCTATTGCCATCCTTATCGCTTGCAAAGTTTCAGAATTCTTATGAAAATATGCTACGAAAAGCTCCACATTTTTACAGCATTTTTCAATAAATTTCTTAACTCGCTCTTTAGTAACCTCTATATAACACTTCATCACTTCAGGTGTCTCTAACCATTCAGGCCAATCATAACTCTCAAAAGGATACTTATCATGATACTCGTACGGTATTACTCCTGGCGTACTTACAACTACTAGCTGAACTTTCTTATATGTTCCAGTCTTGAAAAGTATTGAAAGTATTTTTCTATGAGTAATAGATCTACTATAAGGTTTAACATATGTACATGGCACAAAAAGTACATACTTTTTCTCTTCAGGAACTGTATAGAATCTCTGTATATAGTCTTGCCATACTTCAAAATATGGATGTCTAACTATGTCACAACCTACACCAACAATCTTAACCTTCATCTCTTTAGGAAATCTTGGTAAAAAGTTAAAGTTATTCGAATCTATTTCTATTTTATAATCATTATAGTACTCTTCAATCATACTAATAAACTCTTCATATGTTAATGGTCTCCACCTCATTATCAACCAATCTCTAAATAATACAGAGTTTGAATGAGGATATGCATTTATTATCACAATACTATCTGATATATCATGAATTTTTTCTAAAGTCTCCTTGATAACCTTCTTATGATATTCTGGATTATTATATAGAATTGGATGTCCGTTAACTAGGACATAAGTTCTAACAAAGAGTCCGTAACTGTGTAATAAGTTTACCGCTCTCAAATAATCGCTAAACTTCATACCCTTACGATAATACTCATTAAGAACATGATCATCAGCTACCTCTAGACCAATAGCTACATGGATCTTGATTTTAAACGTCGTAAGAGCATCTACTACATCTCTTCTTATAAATTCAGGACGAGATTCTATAACAACATGATTAAACCCAGCTCTCTCAGCTTGAGAAAGACACCATAGAACAAAGTCCTGAGGAAACTGTCTCTCATCAAGAAAGCTTCCAGAACAAAAGATTTTTAGAACATCAGCTTTCCTACTTGAGATAGCATGCTTAAATGTATTCATTAAGTCTCTTATACTAGAATTAATATACCTTCTACCCCATCCACAGAAATAGCATCTACCCCAGGAACAACGTCCTCTCTCGAGTATTACAGAAACAGACTTAAGATTCTTCAACATTTGAGGATAGATATTAAAAATAACATGCTTAAAAACCGTCCCATACAAGTACATCTTCAAAGAACAGTTCTCATACATATAAGCAAAGCACTACATTTTAAGAACATAGTAAGATTTTTAAGGAGAGGAAGGGTTCCTAATCCGATACGCGGCCGTAGTCTAGCCTGGTCTAGGATGGCGGCCTGCCGAGCCGCTGAACCCGGGTTCAAATCCCGGCGGCCGCACCAGAAAAACGCATACAAGTCTTCTCCTTAAGCAACTCGTGAGAAATACAAAGCTTACAGAACTAGGAACACTTCTACGTAAGAACTTCTCGTCATACATAAGGCTTGAGTAATCAACTTGCTATCTTAAGAGAAGAGGATAGTGATAGATGAGATAGAAGATTAGGTGGTGGGCCCGCCGGGATTCGAACCCGGGACCACCCGCTCTCTCATGTGCGGATGCCCGTCATCGTAAGGCGGGCATCCTAACCGCTAGACTACGGGCCCTCGCCCCGAGACGTCTAGACATGGGATTCTTTAAAAAGATTTCTCTACAAGTTGAGAAGTACTTACTATGAGTTTTAACGATAAGCTACCTAAAGATGATCGAGAAGGTTAATAATTAAGTACTGGGTTAATATACTGTGGTAACCTATATCGCAACTATTGGAGAATCAATTGAAGCTGTTGTTAACATATTCTGGGAATTTCTTCTCAGATATACATCTAGGAAAGACGTATACGGGAAGTATCTACCTAATACATTCATAGCATTAGCATCAAAGACGGACTATGTTAGGGGAATAAAGGGTACAGAGGAGAAACTTCCTGAAGTTAAGGGAAGGATAATCGAAGTATCTAGGAAGATACTAAATGATGAGTTCTCGATCTATAACAGGATAATAGATCAGGAAGGTCCTGAAAGTATAATTAGGGAGATGATAAACATACATGAGGAACGTAGAGATACTATATATAGTAGATGTTACAGGTGATAGAAAAACTATGTCTATAGGCGTTGCTTTAAGAGCGGTCAAGCTATGCAAGATAGGTGCCGAAGTTAAGATACTCTACTTCTGGCTATATAATTCCAGGACAGGAGTAGGAAAACTTCTTCCAGAACTAGCGCCAGGTAAAGATTTCGAGCTAGTAGAGATAGATGTGTCTAAACTACTAATGCAACTATGAGCCGTGCATATAAGGTAAAAGTAAGGTATCTCGAGGGATTTTTAAAAGAAATCGGTAAGAAGATCGAGATATTCACATGCTTAGTATCTAAAGAACAAGATGATAGAAAGAAGCCAACGTTGAGAAGAATCTGCATATTAAACCTAGAAGACTACTCTATGGAAATGTTAGAAGAATCCGTTAAATTATATAATGATCATCCTGTAATAGACTGGAAGTTAGACATCTTTAGAAGACTTGGTACTCCAAGTGTCGTAAAATGTGAAGAGATTGACGAGATTATAGGAGTTTTAAAGAAATTAAAAGAGGGGTACACTTACTTGAGACATACATAGCACTCGATATCTCAGTAATCAGAAACGGACTCTACACCTACCTAACTAACAGGATATAGGAAGAAAATATCAGGTTCGTAAAGCTCGTGATAGTTATGCCTGTTCTTCAAGAATTATATCGCTACGCCGATACTGAAAGATATAGAGATAGTAGAATAAAATGTCTTGAAGGATTTCCAAAACTAAATGCGAGAGAATGCCTTTTTAACGAATATAATGTTGTGTATGGAGAAAAAATACTTCAAGACGAGGTTCACAATCTAGATATCTTAAGTCAAGTAATGAAGTTCTGCGAGACAAGTAGAGGTCTTGTAATATTTGTAACTGGAGACTATATGCTTGCTACTTTCAGTACAATATCCACACTCTATATACCAAAGACAAAGCTTATAGTATCTCTTGAAGGTATAGATAGCAGCAATATTAAACTACCAAAATCCTTAAGCGTAGGTGACCTGCTTTACTCACTATCGATCTCATTTGGTATATTAGGCTGAAAATTGATTACAGGTATATAGATATGTTACTCTCATGGCGTGAATATTACCAGAGGACTTATATGAGTATAAGGTTGCTTTAGTATTCTCGGATGATCATGTTAGGAGTATTTTTCAGAGAGTAGCTTTTGAGTACGAGGAAGTCGAGGTTTGTGATCTCTGTGAGTATCTAGACGGTTTTTAGTATACTGGTCTTATTGGTATTCCTTTTTGTGCTAAGTATTGTTTTAGTTTTGGTATTTCTATTATTCTGAAATGGAATAGGCTTGCTGCTAGTGCTGCATCTGCTATTTGGAGTACTTGGTAGAAGTGTTCTATTGTTCCTGCTCCTCCTGATGCTATTACTGGTA
>JAADCU010000017.1 GCA_013154355.1 Thermoproteota archaeon
GGTATAGTATTAATAGGAACAGCAATATTGATGATTGCTGCCGGTGTAGTGAACTTATCAGCAGATGCAAGTCAAGAAGCAAAATCAGCTATCGCTTCACATAGCCTATTTACTAGTCCTAAACAAGTAGTCAAGAGCATAGGTACTAAGTTACTAAACAAATATGATGCACTTAAATCAGATCCTGATTTCCTATTATGTGTAGGTTTCTTCGTTGCAGGAGTAACTTGCTTAGTAATGGGAACTAGGAAGCTAGGTGGATAGAGGTGAATTTCTTAACAAATTACATCCAAGCAATTTTCGCATTAAGGAATAGTACTAAAGATCTTAGAATTGGTCCTGAAATAGATGATTGGAATATTGACCAATTATCTGAATGGTTGAAGGTAGCAAATACTTTTGCTGATCCATATATAGCTATTGGAAAGCTAGATTGGATTCAGCCATATCAGGTTTGTACAAATATAATTGCAGATTGTTTTATTAAAGAACAATTATTAACAAGACCACAAGTTGGTAATATTCTTGATCAATGTCCTTCTTTATTTAATAGCGCTCTTAATATAAGATCAACTATTCTATGCTACCTAGACGATCTTCCATTTGATCATCCCAGTGTTAGATGTCAATGTGCATTTGCATTAGCCTTACCAATGGTGTTTATATTAGATATGGTAAGGAATCAGATGGTAGGGGCATTAGATGCAAATCAATATAAGATAGTAGATCCGTTCTTACATGATGCATCTGCACTATCATTAACATTAGTTGGTAAATGTGTAGATATTATCAATGGTACGAATACGAGAATAACTAAGATGTTTGAAACATCTAATGAAATGTTAGATAAGTTTCCTAACAGTGTAGCTGTTCCAGCAGCAAGAGCTACATTAGCAAGCTCATCTGCTTATCTAACATGGTTAAGTTCAGCATTGCAAACAAAATATCCACAGCATGATTAGGGGAGATATATATCATGGCATTTGATAAATTCAAGGTTGATAAATTAGCAATAGATTATGCTCTATTCAATCAAAGAGCAGAGAAAGTATTGCCTACTAAAATTCTAGTTGAGTATGATGCTACTAAACTTGCACTACTTGATGTTGTTAGAGATCATGCAAGTACCTATAATGTAAGTAAACTTTACATTGAATCAACAGACTATACTGATCCTGAAGATGTTGCTATTGAATCAGCTACTCTATTCCATAAAAACCTCGTAGAGCAACTATCTAAACATGAAGACAATATCCTAGTAGAGAATGCTAAGAGGATTGCTAAGAAATTAATGAGGAGAGGAATGGAACTTGAAGCTGCAGTAGCTGTTGGTACAGAAGCAGCATTTGCCAAACTTCTCATCACTGATATGACAATTAAGCCAGTCCTCTATGAAAGTCCTGCTCCTGAAATAGTTGATCCTCAAGCAAGATCTTTACTACAAGAAACTTATAGGATTCTACTAGATGAGCTTATTGAAACAGTAATGCCATACATAAATATTACTAGATGCTGTGCATAATAGAGAACAATTATGAGCCAGGTAGGAAGTAACGTAGTCAAAGCTTCGCTTAAGGAAACATTAAAGAAGCTCAATCTTGGTGGTTGGGCTATGGCAGTCTTCTTCCTAGGATTGCCTATATTGGATATTCTTAAGCGTCTTTCTCTTCAAAGAAAGGAATGGGATAAGCAATTAGCTGCAGCAAAGAAGACATGTAGATCCTATCCAGACTTTGAACAAAGACAAGTATGTCTTCATAAGGCAATGGAGACATGGGCTAAGAATATGGTTAGAGCTTATCAACAAGAGGTAGCTCTCCTTAAACAAGCCTATGGTAAATGTCCTGCTGATAAGAAATCTGCTAAGAAGCATCTCTGGAAACAATTACAGAAGCATGAGAAGAAACTTGCCTACTATAAAAGATTAGCATCAGCATTAGCAAATCCAAATTCATCAGTAAGTGGTGCATTCGACTATGCAAAGAACCCATAATAGAACAGTATATACTGAAGGTGCAGCCGAAGCAGTTGGTAAGGCTGGAGAAGTATTAGATAAGATAGCTAGTAATGTTTGGATAATAGTAGCCACTGCTATAGGCCCTACTCTTATTGGTATATTGAATAAAGTAAGGTCAAGACAGAAACTATTAAGATCACATCTCAAACAAGCTAAGAAGATGTGCAAAACTACTAGTGCTGGTGATAAGCAAGCCTATGATAAATGTATCAATAAATCACTATCCCAGTTTGCTAATGCGTATATGGCTACTATTAAGCAACAAATAGCCTTACTTAAACAAGCTGAAGGTAAAGTTACTGACGATAAAAAGCGAAAGGCTATTCAAATTAAAGAGCAGAAGCTTCAAAATGAATATAACTATTATAAGAACTTGAGACAGATCCTAATGACTCAAAAGGATATATCTCCTAAGAAGGCTATGAAAATGGCCAAGAAACAAGCAAAGCAAGGTTAGTGTTATGGGTTTTGATATTAGTAGTATCTTCTCTGGTGGAATATCAGGTATCTTAGGTGAGATCAATAAACTAGTTGATCAATTTCACCTATCACCTGAAGAAAAGCAAAAGCTTCAATTAGAGGCTCAACAAATTATCCAATCAAGATTTAATCAGTTACAGCAAACACTTAGAGCTGTAATTGAGGCCAGAGCAGATATTATTAAAGCTGAACTTGCTTCTGGTGATAACTATACTAGGAGAGCACGACCTACTATAGCATATGCTGGTATTGCCTATATTGGTATCAATAAAGTATTGTTTCCAATCCTTGCAAGAATCCTATCATTGTTTATATCAGATCCGTCAAAGATTAAATTACTCACCTCACCATTACCAGCATTACCTGCAGCATTTTGGACAGCATGGGCAGGTGTAGTAGGCTCTTGGGTTATTGGACGTACATTTGAAAAGGCTAAGATTGGTATAAATCTTGGCAATGAAAAAGTCAATAAAGTAGCAAAAACAATCCTTGGAATGGAGTAGAGAAATGGGCTTAGGACGAATGCTTGTTACTGCCGCAGTTCTACGCGGTATATATAACGCTTATGAAAACCACATTGATCAATTCAAACATGCCTACAAGAATGCAAAGGCAGAGTGTGCTAAACAATCTGGTCCAGCTAGAGAGCAATGTATTAGGAAGACTATGTCTAAATTTTATGCTCGGATGGCTCAATTAGAGGATCAGACAGTAAAGCAACTTAAACGAGTTGGAGCTAGTGATAGTAAGATACGAAGACATCAAATAAGAGCAGAATATTTCAAACGCCTATCACAGCTAGTCAAAGATCCAGCAGTGCCTTTGAAGAAAGCCAGAGGTATGGCTAGACGTAGTATAGGTGTCAGAATAGTAAGATAGGAGAATTATCAACATGGGATTACTTGGGTTAGCTGCTAATGCCTTAATAGGTGGTGTAGCTTTAAAGGCTCTTAATGATGCTTATGAACGTCGTGTAAATAATTTCTCTAATCTATATAAGAATGCAAAGAAGAGATGCAAAACACGACCAGACAAACAAGCTCGTGAATTATGTATGCGACAAGTTATGGCTAAATACTATGATAAGCGAGCTGAACTAGAAAAGGAAATGCTTAGGGAATTGCTTAAAGCTAAAGCACCTGATAAGAAAATTAAGATGCATCAAAAAAGGCAATTATATTTCAAGTCTTTGTCTAGAGTAGTTAAGGACAAAAATGTTCCGTTATACAAAGCACCCGATGAAGCTAAAAGGCAGCTTGGGATATATACAATTAGATAATGTACGATCCTCTTGATGTTTGGTACAAGTATGTGACTAAGGCACAAGAGTTCTTTCCTAATATAGGTAAGAATGTTCAACCGCCTGAGTCAAACATTTCTAAAAAGAAGTCCCCTTCTAATCATACAGAATCAACTAAGAATCGTGATAATAAGAATACAATCAATGACATAATCTGGACATTGGACTAATAATATGATAGTTGCATACTACGCAATCGCATCAAATCGAGTTGAGACATCACTCTTAAGCAATATAGGTATCTTGCTCGAGAAGTACTCAGCTATTCTAGATGGATCTCAATTCCTTATGGAAGGAATTAGTGGTCCTAAATTTCAAGACATTGAACCGATTGTTGTTACTGGCAAGAATAAGATAGTTGTTTTCAAAGTCTTTATAGATATAATGGATAGCAATACCTTGCTTAGGAAGATGGCTAATGATAGTGCTGCTGGTATAGTAGCTCAATTTAGTAGATGGCTACTATCCAATGGCATCATTATTAAGCATCTCTATAAGACAGGGTTTAATGTAGTATCCAAACTACTACATCAAACTGAAACTACAGGAAAGAACTTACTAGGTAAATTAGTTGCTGGTAAGATTAATTACGTAATAGTTACTAAACAAGAATTAGTTGATAGTGCTATTGCAAGTTCACCTCAAGCTCTTATAAAGCTAATGAGAATGGGGTGGAAACGAATTGTTATTACTGATGATAGTGCCAGTATGTTATATTTATACTTTGCCGATTTCAGAGGCAGATGTATACCAATACCATACAATGCACTTCAAAGAATAGGTCAGTCATTAAAGATGGGGTACGGTGAATTAGGAAGGCTCAAAGCTGAATATACTCCATCTATGCCAATAGATCATCTCTTGAACCAATGACGACGAAGACGACGATAGAATGGGAAGTGGAGATGACACATCAATCAACACAAACTACTAAATCTAGGAGGAACTGGATATGAACGTCTCTGTCGGGTCTGTCAAGGACATCCTGGTAGAGGCTTATAACGCTGTTAAGTTACAAACTGGCGTGCCGCCTCA